>NCJR01000095.1 GCA_002282555.1 Rhodobacterales bacterium 34-62-10 | reverse complement strand
TCTTATGTCCGATAATGAAACTATAATCCGGGAATGAAACAAGAACATGAACACAATGATATCAATACGTTAGTGTCCACCAATGGAACAAGAACGACAGTCAGAAAACCACGAGAAATCTGTCGGATGATCGGAATTCATGAGATTCAAGCACTTCCCCGAAAAACGAACCGGGGTTCATAAGATTCTGTAACGGTATTGATGAGACTGGACGAGTCGAAATTCGTGAGACTGGATGCTGCCACGCCCTACAGAACAAGAGGTTTCCTACGACCAGACTGCCACCGATGGCACCAAAACCCGCGAAAAATAGACATCCGTGCGGATGCGATCTGGTCTCATGAACCTCGGCATGTTTTGTCACCAGTCTCACAATCACTGACTCGAATGAACAGGCGCGCTTCGGCTAGGACATCGAAATTAAAGGAGCTGCAGTCTCATGAATTCCAGCATTCCGACAAAATCGCACTCAGAGGTGGCAAACGAGTCTTCGCTCAACGAGGACAGCGAGAAGAACGCATCGCACAACGAGGCGCTGACACTTCCCTCCCTTGTGGTTAGCTCCGGCACCCTCGACCGACTGGTCGGCACCGCCCGCGACTATGCCCGCGCCGCGGCCTCCGACAACACGCTGAAGGCCTATGCGAAGGACTGGGCCCATTTTGCCCGCTGGTGCCGAAAAAAAGGGACTGAGCCCCTGCCCCCCTCGCCCGAGATGATTGGCCTTTACCTGGCGGATCTGGCCGCCGGCTCACACTCTTCCCCTGCCCTATCGGTCAGCACGATTGAGCGCCGGCTGTCCGGCCTTGGCTGGACCTACGCGCAGCGTGGCTTCACCCTGGATCGCAAGAACCGTCACATTGCCACCGTGCTGGCAGGGATCAAGCGGCGGCATGCGCGCCCACCCGTGCAGAAAGAGGCCATCCTGGCCGAAGACATTCTGGCCATGGTCGCCACCCTGCCCTACGATCTGCGCGGGCTGCGAGATCGGGCGATCCTGCTCTTGGGCTATGCCGGGGGTCTACGCCGCTCGGAGATCGTCAGTATCGACGTGCACAAGGATGATACGCCAGACAGCCGCGGCTGGATCGACATCTCGGAGCAAGGGGCGCTGCTGACGCTGAATGCAAAGACCGGCTGGCGCGAAGTTGAGATTGGGCGCGGCTCCAAGGATCAGTCCTGCCCGGTGCACGCGGTGGAGCAGTGGCTGCGTTTCGGACGCATCGACTTCGGCCCTGTCTTTGTCGGGACCTCGCGCGATGGCAAACGCACGCTGGAGACGCGCCTGAGCGACAAACATGTCGCTCGCCTCATCAAGCGTACCGTTCTCGACGCAGGCATTCGATCAGAGCTGCCTGAAAGGGACCGGCTGGCATTGTTCTCTGGTCACTCCCTACGCGCAGGCCTCGCCAGTTCGGCCGAAGTCGACGAACGCTACGTCCAGAAACAGCTCGGACACGCCTCGGCCGAGATGACCCGCCGCTACCAACGTCGCCACGATCGTTTCCGGGTGAATCTGACCAAGGAGGCGGGTCTCTAAGCCCCTACCCGATCACGCCGCCTGCCATAGCAGCTTTGCTCGAGATGCAATTCGCCTCACTCACGGCCTCATGGATGCAGGCCTTGGGCACGCGGTTTAGGTGGGTGTCCACCGTCAGTTCCCAGCCGGCATCAAGTATGTCGAGCTCAACGGCCGGCTCCACAACATCCGCCTGCGCTATGCGCCGGGTCTTTCAGAGGCAGAAGCTTCAGCGCGACATCCGTGGAGCGCCAGATCGCTTTCACGCAGCGCCTGCGTTCGGTGCGCCGTCATGGGCGCCAAATGCCACTCTCCCGGTCTCACTTCCCGTCACCCTCAAATCAACACTCCTTATCCGCTCGATAATCGTACGGTTGGAAATATGCGGCAAATGTCGCTGAGCATTGAAGGTTAGGAATAATAACATGCCGGAGGGCTAATGTGATAAGACTGTCACATTCCTTGCCTCATCATTGCGTCTAAGTAGGCGTTGATGTGCCTCAGCTGTCCTGAGCTGGCCCTCAAAAGTAATTCGTCGAGTGCTATAAGGAGCCGCCGTGGACCTTGTTCTTTAAGGTGTCTTATGATTCTGGTTTGGTCAATTCGTAGCAGTGTCCCGACATCGGCCAGGACCCTTACGACTGAGTGATGGTCTGTTGGTTCATTTGGAAAGAATTCCGACACATTTTTCAGATCGGTCCATGCCATAGTTGTTCGATGTTCGTGTTCCTGAAATCTTGAGGCGGTGCGAACACCGTCTGTATCTTTATTTTTATTCAATCTTGTGGGTTCTACGTGCCGGACATTTTGTCCGTCGTCGCCGGACATTTGGTCGGGCATCGTTTCCTGAGCGCTACGGTTTCCGGCCGGAAACTCTCTGATGGTCACTCCGGCCAACTCCGCCAATTTCTTGATAAGGTCTATGATCTCTTCGGCTTTGAGAGTGGCACGGCGTAGGATGTTGCGCACGTTTTGGAGAAATGAGACTGTCTCTTCATCCTTTGCTTGGCGCAAAGCCTCGACACGAAGAGCCAGCGCCTCCGCCCTGAGTGACCGTAGCTTTTCTTGATCGCACACAAGCTGCTCTGCGTGTTCAGTGAGCTCTCTTTCCCGATCAAACATTGGCTGTAGATCGAAGCCAAAGGCGTCTCTGATCAATCCACCGTAGCGAAGAGGGAACCGTTTGCGGGTTGCGCTGTCCCTGCGTTGGATCAACCCGGCATCCACGAGGTGTCCAAGACACCGTCTGATCGTTCTCTCGTTCAGGCCGTTCGTTCTCTCAGACAATGATGCGTTTGAGGGAAAGACGATAGTCATTGGAGCTGATTGTCCGGACTTCTTCGGCATGAAGCTGATCAAGGCCTGCAGTGTTACTAGATCATTTGGCGTCAGACCGAGTTCGTTGCGAAGCGCTCGGATCGACTCGATGACCCTGTATGGGTTCGTATAGGGTACAGGAGATCGTTCCGCCAAGGCGGGTGTGTGAGAAAATACCTGTCTCATGATGTTGTCGGCAGAAAAAGCTTTCCCGATCACCGTGAAGGGTGTTGAAAACGATTCGGCTTCGGGGTATCAATCAGGTGTCTAAGCTAATCGAGGCCCTTCGGAAGCACTGCTTTCGGGGGGTCTTTCCTTTTCTGGCCTGTCCTCCTTTCTGCTCAGTTGTCGTTATCGTCTACGTCAGGACCATCAAGATCCTGATCCCTACCGGAAACTGGGTTACCTATGGCTTCCGGGTTCTCGGGGGTATTGAACTGACCCGCACCAGCGGCCTTCGCTTTCGCCAACGCGACAAGAGCGGCCTCTGGGTTCTCAGAGATCCACTTATGTAACCCGTCATCTCCGTTCTTGACGGTGATGATCACACTTCTCTTGGTAACCTTGACCATTCCGAATTTTGTCTGGATTGCCGATGGGGCAGGGGGCTTGTGCTGTTTCAGGAGCCCTTCGAAGACCGTAAAGCGTTCATCGGAGGTCTTGCCTGAATCTCTGGATTCCATGAGAGCGCCAAGGAATTCTTGGTTTCCGGCCGGAAACCCTTCATCTCCAGAAAAGCCAAGGCTCTCATAAGACTTCGCTGCAGCATACCAACGATCCCGTCCAACCCCGGGGGCCGCCCCGATTTTTTGGATGAGTTCAGTCGGAATACAGGAAGTGACTTGTTTCATGCGAGCAAGTCCCGTCAGCTTGTCGCCGGCTTTCCTAGCTTTCTGATCGATATTGAGGGCGTCACAGACCAGCCCCTCATCCTTGCCGGACTCTATGAGAGATCGTGCAAACAGGGCTTTCTCGATCCAGCTGAGGTCTTTTCGGAAGCTGTTCTCTTGGCCTTGTGCAAGGATCACCTGATCCTCATCCAAGCTTCTGATGAGAGCCCTTGCGGGCTTGCCGATCAGTCGAAGGGCCGCTAGCCGCCTGCGCCCATAGATGATCCGGTATCGCCCCCCTTCAGGACTTACAAGTATCGGGATAAGCTGTCCTTGCTTTTCAATGCTTTCAGCCAGTTCTCTTATGTCTTCTTCGTCATCCAGGGCGAGACGATCCTTGAACTCGGAATCGTCAATAAGATCGGTGCTGATCTCTTGTATTGACGATTGTGCCGCATCCTGCAGAGAGCGGGCCATTCCAGAGAGAGCAGGGGCTCGTGACTGGGTCCGGGTCGGAGAAATCGAAGAGCTCTCCTGCTTTTCTTCATCCTCGGGAATGTCGAATGTGACTTTGCGGGCCATTACTTGCGCCCCCATGCTGCTTTGATGAGCCCCTCGATCTCCGCCACAACCCCGTTGATCGACTCTATAGCCCGATCATACGTCTGACGATGAAAATCCGTTCTGGCGATCTCAAATAGTGTTTGTTGCGTGAGCCCAGCATCAGAGACTGCGGAGGATTTTAGGAAAGGCTGAGTAAGAACGTCATCCGTGAACATGGTCCTCAGGAATGCAGCCATCTGTGTTTGCGGGCCGTCATTGGGTTCGAAACGAGTGATCAGAAACCTCATGAAGTCCCAGTCGGGCGACGCGCCCACATCAGCAATTGTTGCCATGAGGCTGGAGGTGAGCTGCAGGAATTGGGCCATCGAGGCGACGTCAAGCATGCTTGGAATGACGGTGACGATCAGGGATGTCGACGCCACCAAAGCTGACAGTGTGGTAAACCCGAGTTGGGGTGGGCAGTCGATCACGACAATGTCGTAGTCGGTCTCGACTTCATTGATGCAAAGGGCAAGCCGCTGATAGAACGGGGGCCTGATATTGTTTCGAAGGGCGTGCGCGGTTTCGGTCTCAAATTCAGAGAGCAGCAAGCCGGCCGGGGCTAGATCAAGGTTGTGGAAATACGTTTTGCGCACAACGTCCCTAAAGGGGATAGGGTCCTCGTACCGCAGGGCATCGTACACGGTTCCGGCTTCAGGGAAGTCGATTTCCGGCCGGAAACCGAACATGGTGGTCATTGAGGCTTGCGGGTCGAGATCGATTGCTAGAACTCTATAACCGTCGAGGGCAAGCTTTTGGGCCAGATGGATCGCCGTTGTCGTTTTTCCGGCGCCACCTTTGAAGTTGGCGATCGAGATGATCTGGATATGCTCCCCATCCCGGCGACGAGGAACGATATGCTGGAACTTGGTGCTTGACCGGGCAATTTCGTGGCGCGCTATGTCGATCTGCTCTGCAGTGTAGAACCTGCGGCCACGGGCGTCCGTCTCGATATCACCAAGATCGAGCCTGTCCTCGAAGAACATCTTCCGCAGAAAATCTTGGCTGACCCCGAGGATCTGAGCAACCTCCGTGGATGAGAACCGTCTGAGAGCCTTTCGTTCATCAGGTAGAAACGACTTGCGCATATTCACATCAAGCGATTTGCTCAGACGTGTCGCCATCGTTTGGATCTTTTGATCCATTCTGATCCGCTGCTCGTTCATGCCCGTCCCGCCGCCCGTCTTCCGGGTCTATCTTGAGAAGGAACGCAAAACCGCCGGAAACTGATGATTAGCGTTCTTCCGCATAGATGTCAGGAAAGCGTTTGAATGGCAAGGATTTTTTCAAATTGAGGGCCAGCGCCAGGTGAAAGCATTCATTTACAATGACTTAACCTGTTGCGCGACTCCAAGGCATCAAGTGCTTGTGTCGCTGCAATCTCTTAATCACAAGATCTATCTGATTCACATAGGCGGTTTTGCTTTCAAAGAACGAATCTGAGTCTCTTAAATCATTCCCATCTTCTTGGCCCGCTCCAACAGCATCTTGACCGATGACACCTGCCAGCTGGTGCGCCCACGTGGCGTGCGTTCGCGCATCGCCTGCAGCCGACCACAGATAGCCTGAAGCGTGATGTCGGGATTTGTGCCCTTGATACCTGCAATAATGGCGGGCAGGCGGTCGTCCTTCTCCCGGCGCCCGGCGCGGGCCAAAACGGTCTCGGGCAAGAAGCCGTCGCGTACACAGACCTTCACGGCGCGCAGCAGGCGGCTCTGGGTCCAACGACGCGCCTCGGGCAAGGGGCTGTTGATGATGCGCAAAACGTCCTCCCAAGCCAAGTCGGGACGCAACCGGCGCACATGAGGCACCCAGTCTTGTGCCGTCTCGTTCAAGCGCTCCATGTAACCCTCTTGTCGCGCCAGCCGCACTTTGCGAAGAGCAGCAGGGTCTTTGGCCCTCAGCCCAGGGTTCCCGCCCACGCGGCCTTTGGAGCGCGCCGAGGCAAGCCCGGCCTTGGTTCGTTCCCGGATCAGGGCGTGTTCGAACTCGGCCGCAGCCCCCAGCACTTGCAACGTGAACTTGCCCTGCGGGGATCCGGTGTCGATGGGGTCCTGGATCGAGCGGAAGTAAGCACCCTTAGCCTCCAGCCGCTCGATCACCTCCAGCAAATGCGATAGCGACCGAGCCAGTCGGTCGATCCGCACGACGACCAGCGTGTCGCCCTTGCCGATGCGTTCCAACACCCGCGCAAGCACCGGCCGCGCATGATTGCCGCCCGAAGCCAGTTCTTCATGGATCTCGGCGCAGCCCGCGGATTTCAGGGCCTGCGTCTGGGGCAGGGGGGTTTGATCCTCAGTTGAAACGCGCGCGTAGCCAATCAGGGGCATCAAAACAGGCCTTTTGCAACTTCACTTACCGCTACTAAACGACCGTTTGGCGTGGAATGTAGGAACCCTTCTTGCGACTTGGCAAACTTTGCCATACTCTTTGTCAGGAAGGAGATCATCATGGGCACCATGAACATTTCGTTGCCGGACCCGATGAAAAGCTGGGTCGAAGAGCAGGCAAAAGCCGGACGGTATGCCAATTCCAGCGACTACGTTCGCGACCTGATCCGGCGCGACCGGGCCCGTCGTGAGGCCATTTCTGAGATTCAGGCCACTGTCGATGAAGGCCTCGCCAGCGGCCCGGCCGCCCCGCTTGATCGCAGCACGTTTAAGGCTCAGATGCGCGCGAAGTATGCCAGAGAGTAGCCGCTGGGCCAGCGGCTCATGGCACGGGACTTCGACCGTCAGGTCGCCGAACTCCAAGTCCGCATCGCCGTCCTGAACGGCTACACCGCGCTCGGTATCCCTGTCACAGAGGCCGTAGGATAAGTCTGTCTGGGGAAAGGGGAGGACTGCCAATCACCCAATTTATGCAACATGTGTAACCGCCCCTTGCGCAAGAGGAATCTTCGCAGCTGATTTTGGCGCGTCACCGGGTGCTGACATGTGTCCGGCCTCTGATGCGGCCAG
>NCJR01000435.1 GCA_002282555.1 Rhodobacterales bacterium 34-62-10 | reverse complement strand
GAGGCCGACCGTCTATCGGGTCTTACAGCGGACGCCGAGCGCCGATGCGCCTTCGGCTGCCGTATAGCGGTCGTCCGCTGCGCGGCAGATGAACTCACACATTGCGGACAAAGGGTGCATTCGCTGCGGATGCGCAGATGGCTGCTTCAGGTTTGGCGCACCGATAGGACATTGCAGCAGGTCGCGCCGGTTAGTCCGTATAGCTTTGGCAGGCATCAACTCCGTTGGCTGTCGAGGCAAGTAGCTGATCTGCATCACGGATGAGATCGGCGACCCGCCTGTCCGCCAGACGATACCGAACGAAGCGGCCTTTGCTGCGGCGACTGACCAGCCCGCATTCCAGCAGACAGCGCAGATGGTTCGAGACGTTGGGCTGACCCAAACCCGTATGCCCGACGATTTCCTGCACGTTGCGTTCGTCCGACACCAGCGCATCGAGGATCGTCAGACGGCTGGGATCGCTTAGGCCCCGGAAGAGCTTTGCCCGCAGTTCCAGTGTATCGGGTGCCGAAAGATTGTCTTGAATGTTTTGCGCTGTCATATCATTATCCACTGATACGTTAGCAGCGTACCTTTTCGCCCGCCACCACAAAAAGGATCGCACATGAGCCAGCCCGATAACAGCAAGTTGGCGACAGCCTCCTCCCCGATCCGAATGCGGGTGCAAGGCATGGACTGCGCGAAAGATGCCGCCGAGATCGAGCGCGCGGCCCGGTCTGCGGGCGTGGCCGAAGGCGACGTGAAAGTGTCCGCCGCCACCCACATCATGACATTGCGGATCGCGGACGGCGATCTGCCGAAAGTGCGGCCCGCGCTCGACGCGACCGGCTACGGTTTCGAGAAGATCGAGGACGGCGATACATCGTCCGATCCGGCCTACAAGGACCCGAGCTATCGCCGCGCGCTCTGGATCGTGGTCGCGCTCAATCTCGGATACGGCGTGGTCGAAATGTTCGGCGGGTTCCTGTCCGGTTCGCAGGCGCTGAAGGCAGACGCGCTCGATTTTCTGGGCGATGGTGCGATCACGTTTCTGGGCCTGCTCGCCATCGGCTGGAGCCTGACATGGCGGGCGCGGTCGGCGATGATCCAAGGCGTGTTTCTGGGCCTTCTGGGCCTTGGCGTTGTCGGCAGCACGCTCTGGCGTGTCCTCAACCAGACCACGCCAGAAGCCGGGTTGATGGGAGCCTTCGCGGTAGGTGCGCTGATCGTAAACATCCTCGCGGTGCTGCCGCTGCTAAAGCACCGCAAGGGTGATGCCAATATGCGAGCCGTCTGGCTGTTCTCTCGCAACGACGCCATCGGCAACCTCGCCGTGGTCATCGCCGCCGGGCTGGTCGCGTGGCTTGGCAGTGCATGGCCCGACCTGATCGTCGCGTTCGCGATCGCGGGGCTTTTCCTGCATTCGTCGTGGATGATCATCCGCGATGCCCGGAGTGACTTGGTGGAAGCTGACTAACTCCATCATGGTGCGACGCGCCGGACGAAAGCCGACATTCGCGCGCCCCGCAGCATCGGTGAGTCTGGGCTCAGACCAGACTTTCGCGGCATCTCGCTCGAACGTCTGCTCTACTTTTTTCCAGATCTCGCCCTCAGCACGCCATTTAGCGCTGAAGAAATTGC
>NCJR01000434.1 GCA_002282555.1 Rhodobacterales bacterium 34-62-10 | reverse complement strand
GATGAAGACAAGCCGCTGGAGCCTGCACAGAAGAAAGGCATCCGCAATGCCGGCCTTGCCAGTCTCGCGGTGATTGCGCTCTGGGCCTTCATGACTTTCGGCCCCGGTACGCCTCTGATCAATGAAGAGGCCTGCGCCCCTGGTACAATCGAAACGGGCGACTGCTCCATCCACGCCACGCTCGCGCCGCTTTACCAGTCGCTGGTTGCCGCTTTCTTCCTGCTCTTCCTCTTCGCCGGCTGGGCCTATGGCGCAGCGGCGGGCACGGTGAAAAACCACCGCGATCTCGTCGCCATGATGGCCGAAGCCATGAAGGACATGGGCTATTACCTCGTCCTCGCCTTTGCGGCGGCGCATTTCGTGGCCATGTTCGGCTGGTCGAACCTTGGTTTCATCACCGCTGTCCATGGCACCAACGCCATCGAATCGAGCGGCCTTCCGCTGCCGGTCGTCCTGGGCCTGATGGTGATCTTCACCGGCCTCCTGAACCTCTTCGTCGGCTCGGCATCGGCGAAATGGGCACTGATGGCGCCGGTTCTGGTCCCGATGCTCATGCTGCTGGGCGTATCCCCCGAAGGGGCCACGGCGGCCTACCGCGTTGGCGACGGGGCCACCAACATTATCACCCCGCTGATGGTCTATTTCCCACTGATCCTGATCTTCGCCCAGCGCTGGCAGAAGGATTTCGGCCTCGGCAGCCTGACGGCGCTGATGCTGCCTTACTCTGTCTGGCTGCTGATCTCTGGCGTCATTCTCACGGTTGGCTGGTTCTATCTCGGCTTCGACCTTGGCCCCGGCGCGCCCATCAGCTTCACGATGCCGGCCGCGCCGTCTGCAACGCCCTGATCTTCCAGGGCGCTTTAACAAAAACGCCCTGACCGCTGGTCAGGGCGTTTGCTTTTGGTGAGGCGCTGGACCGATCAGCTGCGTTTGCGCGTCCTGATGTCGGCGGTCATCGAATTGATCTTGTTGATCAACACATCGGCCGAACCATTGTTCTGGTCGAGCAGGGCGATGAACTGGGCGCGCTGTTCGATGGCCAGCCAGATCAGGTTGCCATCAAGGTTCAGGGCCACATCGATGACCTGGTAGTCGCCTTCCTTGCCCTGAACGCGCCAGCGCACGTCCATGTCTTTGCCGTCCTGCCGCTTGATCACCGTGTTGACGATCGAATCGGTGGGCGAGCGGTCGACCGAGTTGCGCACGGTCACGGCCTCGCCGCGATAGGCGTCGAGCTCGTTTTCGTAAACTGCCATGGCGTAGTTGCGGAACGCCGTGCGGTACCGCGTCAGCTCATCCTTGCTGAACCGGCGGCTGTATTTGCCGATCACGAAGTTCGAGATGGCATCAAAATCGGCGAACTGGTCCATGTATTCGCTGAACTTCGCGGTCCGCTCCTTAGCGGAAAGAGCGGGGTTGTTGAGCGTGGACAGAACTTCGTTGGCGTTCTTTTTGACGTAGGCCTCCGTCTTCGCATCAGCGAAGGCGGGCAGAGCGCTTACGGACAATGTGGCGGCCAGGATGGCCGGAAGGATGAAACGCTTCACTGTGTTACTCCTCTTCAGGGGCAGCCCCGACACTCTCATCCTCGAACAACTCGTCATCATAGTCGTCGAATGCGTCGAAATC
>NCJR01000094.1 GCA_002282555.1 Rhodobacterales bacterium 34-62-10 | reverse complement strand
TGGAGCGGCAGGCGATCAACCGGGCGACGGCGGCGCGGTCGGCACTGTTCGAGACGACACAGCGGATTGCCCAGAATGTGAGCACCGCCTTTGCCCGCGTGGATGTGGCCCGGGCTGCGATCGAGGCCAGTGACCGCCAGATCAGGGCCGCGCGCACCGCCTTTGAAGGGGTGCGCGAGGAAGCCACGCTGGGCGCGCGCACCACGCTGGATGTGCTGAATGCCGAACAGGAGTTGCTGGATGCGCAGGCGAACCGGATCACGGCGGCGTCGAACCAGTATGTTGCGGCCTATGCCTTGCTGTCGTCGATGGGGCAGCTGACGGCGCAGAACCTGCGGTTGCAGGTGCAGGTCTATGACCCCAGCGCCTATTATAATCAGGTGCAATCGGCCCCCAGTTCGATCAGCCGGCAGGGGCGGCAGCTGGATCAGGTGCTGAAGTCATTGGGAAGAGAGTAAAATACACTCTATCAGTTGTGCGGATGCGTGTCAGACGCTACACTCTGGCCTGAGGCGAGAGTGGTAATCCGACATGAGCGATCCTGTGACCAATGTGGAAATCGAGGATGTGTTGTCCTCTATCCGGCGTCTGGTATCCGAAGATGCCCGGGTCCGGCCCGTCGGTTGGCGCGCCGATCCAGTTGAGCCTGCGGTGACGCAGGACGCGGGGGCACCCGCGCCCGAGGTGGGGCGGCTGGTGCTGACACCTGCGCTGCGCGTGAGCGACGCGGAAGCGCCGGGCGGCGGTGAGACTGCGGATGAGGCTGTCGCGGATGCGGAGCCGGTGCAGGATGGCTGGCACGCGGCGTCCGAGAACGCCACTGATATGGCGCCGGAGCCCGAGCCTGACGCGATTGCACCCGAGGCATTTGCGCCCGAAGCGGATGACGCTTCTGCGGGCACGTATGATGATGGGGATCATGACGCCCTGGCGGAACAGGTATCCGACACGCCCGAGGCTTATGTGCTGGAGGCAAGCGGGGACGAGGCGATGGTCTGGGTAGATCATCACGAGGATCACCCGTCCGCGCATGCGCGGGAGGGCGATGACCACGCTTTGCATGAGCGGGATGAAGATCACCGGGACGGGTATGACTGGGCTGAGGATGATCGGCCCGAAGATGATCGGCCTGAGGATCACCGGACGCGGATGGCCGAGGATGCGGCTGAGGACGTCTTTTATGAAGATGAGGCGGCGGATGCTGCGGGCCTGAGTGACCTGCATGTGAGTGCAGCATCCGAGACTGCGGATTCACAGGCTGCGGATACTGGGGCTGCGGATGCTGGGGCTGCGGATACTGGGGATACTGCGGCGCCCGGCAGCGGGGATTTCGTCTTTGCCTCGTCCCGCGATGGGCTGGGCCGGGATGCGGCGGCAGGATCGTCTGAGCCGCGCTTTGCGGATGATGATGCGATGGATGACCGCGCCTTCCTTCTGGCCGAGGATGAGGCGGTTCTGGACGAGGAAACGCTGCGCGAGATGGTGGCCGAGATTGTGCGGCAGGAATTGCAGGGCGCGCTGGGGGAACGGATCACCCGCAACGTGCGCAAACTGGTGCGCCGCGAGATCCACCGTGCGCTGACAAGTCACGAATTGGAGTGATCCGGCGCGTCTGCGCCACGTGATCAGGAATGATCAACACCGGTTCCGGAAACGAAAAATGCGCCCGCGTGGGGCGCATTTTTCATTTTGGCCCCCACCTTGCGGTGGGGCCAACGGATCAGGCGGCTTCGGCCTGATGTGCGGCGTTGCGACGCTCGCTTTCCTCGCGCGACAGCGCGACGGAGGTGCGCACACCTTTGGCGACGAAATCCATCAGCCCGGTCACGACACGTTCGTTCGGGTCGATCCCGGCGCAGGACAGCACTTCGCGGCCATCGCGCGACCGCGCCCAACGCGCGATCTGCTCGGGGCCGTTGCCATATTTCTTGTCATCGGCAATGGCATCATCCAAAGCAGCCAGTACCACGGCTGCGAAAAGTTTACGTGCACGATTGCCCTGCTCGTTATTGAAGGCGGTGCCGTCAACGAAATCCTTCATGATTCGTCCTTTGTTATTGCTCTTGCGTTTTTGGCGTGGCGCTCCTTATGACGGATCGTAACCGATTCGGATAGGCCGTTAAAACATGGCTGTCATGCGTCTGTCGCATACCTCGGGGTCGAGGGGGGCTTGTGTTTCGTCTGCTTGCCACGCAGGTGAACCGCAGATATAGGTGCCGCTGAATATTCATCAACCTTTTGATCAGGTTTACCCATGCCCAAAATCAACGGAAACGAGATTCGCCCCGGCAATGTGCTGGAGCATAACGGCGGCCTTTGGGCTGCGGTGAAGGTCGATCATGTGAAGCCCGGCAAGGGTGGCGCGTTTGCGCAGGTCGAGATGCGCAACCTGCGTAACGGATCGAAGCTGAACGAGCGGTTCCGCAGCGCCGACAAGGTCGAGCGGGTGCGTCTGGATCAGAAGGACCAGCAGTTCCTGTATGAGCAGGACGGGATGCTTGTGTTCATGGATTCAGAGACTTACGAGCAGATCGAGCTGCCCGTGGACATTCTGGGAGAGCGTCGTCCGTTCCTGCAGGACGGCATGATGGTGCATATCGAATACTATGACCAGGAGGCGCTGAACGCGACGCTGCCGCAGAAAGTGACCTGCAAGGTTGTCGAGACCGAGCCGGTCGTGAAGGGGCAGACGGCGGCCAACAGCTTCAAGCCGGCGATCCTTGACAATGGTGTGCGCATCCTTGTGCCGCCCTTTGTCGGGCCGGATGAAAGCGTCATCGTGAACACCGAACTGATGGAATATGTCGAACGCGCCTGAGGCGTGTCTGCTGTCCGAAAGTGCGAACCGCCCCCAAAAGGGGCGGTTTTTTCATGGGTCGGATGTGGTGCCATGTGACGTGGCGTCATGCAGCCGTTGCAAGGCTGTGCCTGTCCGTGGTGGGGTTCAGGTATCGGCCAGCGTGACCTTGGCCGGGCCTGCCTGCAGCGGGCCTGCGGCGCGGTCGAGCCTGAGATAGGCGATGCCGAAGCCGCCGGATTGGGTGTAAAGCATGCCTGCGGCCTTGCCATCGGCCGTGATCTCGGTGCCGATGGGGGCGCTGCCTGTGACGGCGACCCGGACCAGACCCTTGCGCAACTCGGTCTTGTGTTTCATGCGCGCGGTCACTTCCTGGCCGACATAGCAGCCCTTGCGGAAATCGACACCGTGCAGTCGTTCGAACCCGGCCTCAAGGATATAGGTGTCGGGGGTCAGTTCGATGCCCGTTTCGGGGATGCAATGGGCCACGCGGATGGCGTCCCAATCGGTGCCGTCATCGCCTTGCGCCTTGCCATACAGACGCCAGCCGAGATCGGGGTGGCGCGGGTCGGGTAGGGCACCCGCGGGGGCCGGGCCGGTGCCACGTCTGACATTGAGCGCGGTTTCGGTGATCTGCACATCGGAGCGCAGTTTGTACATGTTGAGGCGTTGGATCAGCGCGGGGCCGATCGCGGCATCGACATCGAGCAGGACGGCGTCACCATCGGCGGTGAGGAAGAAATCGGCAAGATATTTGCCCTGCGGCGTCAGCATGGCGGTATAGACCAGCCCGCTGTCCACGCCCTTGATGTCATTGGTGGTCAGACCCTGCAGGAAATGGCGGGTGTCGGTGCCGGTCAGACGGTAGATGCGGCGTGTCATGGGCGGGGTCCAGTTATTTTGCGGCGGTGCCGTGTGTGGCGATCACGATATGATCTGTGCCCGGCGGCTGCAACAGGGGGCAGCGGTCAGCCGCGCCCGGTGTCGAAGGCGGTTTGCAGGGCGGCAGCGTCATATTCGCGGTCGATCCAATCCTCGAACCCGATGCCGGTTTCCGCATGGCGCGCGGCATAGTGGTCCAGCATCAGGTCGAGCACGCCGGTCTTGGTGAAGCGCAGGTGGATATAGCGGGGCGACAGCATCCGGCGCGCGGCGGTCACATCCTGACCCAGCATCACCATCAGATAGATCGCGCTGGCCAGACCCGCGCGGTCGGCCCCGGATTTGCAATGCATCAGGAAGGGCTTGTCGATGCTGCGGAAGGCGGCGATCAGGGCCTGCACCGCATCGCGCGTGGGGGCGCTGCGGGAATGCAGCGGCGCGCTGATCATGGTCATGCCGAGCGCGTCGAGGCTTTCGCGTTCAAAGTGGAAGGCCCATTTCTCGGATGAGGCGCGCAGGTAGAGCACGGTGCGGATGAGCGGGTAGCGGGTCCAGGTGGAGCCGATGACCACCAAACCGATCAGGCCCGGGATGGCGGCCTCTTTCACGGCCAGCCAGAAGGCGTCGAGCTCGAGCAGCCCGATGCCGCCGGTGAGCCCGATGCTGACCAAGCCCAGCACGGCAAAGGGGTTGATGCGGCTTTGCAGCCACAAGTCGCGCGAGCCCCAACCGAGCGGAAAAGCCAGCGCCAACAACAGCGCGTTGACGGGCCCGAGGTCTTCGGGGCCGCTGAGCTGCATCAGGATGATCGACGGCACGATGACCGCGATCAGGACCTCGGTCAGGGGGCTGGTGGGTTTGCGCTCGGTCATGGGTCTTAGCTGCAGCTGATGCTGCCGCAACCGCTCATGCTCGCCGGGCGCACCCGGGAGGGGTCGGGCAGGGTTTCGGTCTGGGTGTCGAATTGCAGCGCTTGCAGGTGCTGGGCCAGCCCGGCGTCCATGCTCTGCGCGTGCAGCGGCAGCCACTCGACCAGCGCCTCGGCCATGCGGGTGATGATGCTGCGGTCGCCCTGGTGGAAGTGCGCCTCGACGGCGATGAGGGTGTCGAGCACGCTTTGGTGCTGCAGGCTGTGGCAGTTGTCGGCGGTGAAGCCGCTGGCCAGCATCCAGCGGTCTTCTTGGGCGAAGTGCTCGGTGGTGTGCGCGAGCAGTGCGCGGTAGGGTTCGAGCTGCTGCTCAGGCGGCAGGGCGCGCAGGCGCGCCAGCATCTCCACCATTTCTTGGTGCGTGGCGTCCATGCGCGCATCGCCCGTTTGCAGCGCCTCGGACCACTGCAGATCGGGCACAGGCGGAAACTCGCGCACGGGCGCGCCGGGCGTTGCTGGGCTGGTGGTGGGCTCGAGGGTGGCGGTGTTCATAGCTTTACAGGATAGCGCCAGCGGGTGACTCAGGCCTTGATTCGCATCAAATGCCTGAGTCCTGCAGCCGGATTAAGTTCAGAAAGCGCCAAGCGTGGGGGTAACCCTCACCCTTCGTGTGGCAGCACCAGTTGGCGCAGGTCGCGGCGGGTTTCGACCAGCACCAGCGGGCCGTCGTCGGGCAGTTGCACCGGTTTGGGCTGGCGCGGCAGCTGCGGCGTCGGCACCAGAGCGGCGCTGGCGGCGCGGGCCTGCTCGATGCGGGCCGGGTCGGACTGCACCCATTGCAGACCGGCTTGGACGGCCAGCGCCTCGAGCTCGGGCAGTGGCAGCACGAAGGGCGCGCTGGCTGCGGCAGGAGCCGGAGCTGGTGCCGGGGCTGGTGCTGCAGGTGCGGTGGCCGCTGTCGGGGTCGGTGCTTGGCTTTGGCTCCTTGCTGCATCGGTCTGCTGAGCGGTCGCTGCATCAGCCTTTGCCGTTGCGTTGGAAGCGGCAGTGGGGCTTGAGGTGGGCGCGGCGGGCGCGGGCTGGCTGCTGGCTCGGCTGAAGTACGAGCGTGCCGGGGTGGCATCCTCTTGCTCACTGGGTTCAGCTGCTGCGTTGCTGGCGGTGGCTGCGGCGGCCGTTGCAAGGGGCGTGGCGTACCCCGTGCCACCTTCGCTGGCCTCGGTGCCGTCGCTGCCCTCGGTGCCTTCGGTGGTGCTGGCGCGTTCGCGCCGGTCGCGGCCGAAGCGGTCGCGGCTGCGGCGGCGCCCACCCGTGCCCTCGTTCTCGCGTTCGCCCGCTGGCTGGCTGGAGCCGTTTTCTTGGGCTACAGCGCCATCGGCCAAGGCCGGCTGGGCGCTGGTGTCGGCGTCGCTTGGGCCAGGAAAGGCTGCGCTGGCATCGGTGGCCTCGGCGGCGGCGGCGTTGCGCCGGCCCTCGCCGCGTCCGCCCCGGCTGCGCTCGCGCCGCACGTTATCGGCGGGTGCGCTGGCGCTGGCTAGGGCGTCGGCCTCGCCGGTGGCGCTGGGCAATTGGGCTTCGGTGCTGGTGCCTTCAGGGCGTCCCTCGCGCTCGGGCCGCTCGCCGCGTTCGCCGCGCTCCGAGCGGTTGGGGCGGCGGGTTTCGCTGCGCTCGGGCCGCTCGCCGGCTTCGGTGCGTGCGCCACCGCGCTCGGCGCGGCCTTCTGTTGTGCCCTCGATGCGGCCTTCGGTACGCCCTTCGTTGCGGCTGGGGCGCTCGGTGCGCTCGCCGCGGCGGCCTTCGCCCGTGCGTGCACCGGCTTCGGCAGCGCCTTCGGCGCGGTTGCTGCGTTCAACACGCTCCCCGCGCTCGCTGCGTTCACCGCGTTCTCCGCCACGACCGCGGCCGCTGCCGCCGCGTGGACCGCGTGGCGACTCGGCCTTGGTGGCAGCAGGGCCGGCCGTTGCGGCGCGCGTGGCAGCCGGTGCTGCTGCAGGCGCAGCCTCGGGTGCCGGTGCCAAGCCCAGCAAGCGCTTGAACCACGCCATGAAGCCGCTCGAGGCGGCGGCCGGCACGCCGTGCGCAGCTGCGCCCGCGCTGGCTGCGGTGGTTGGTGTCGCAGTGGGTGCCTGAGGCACCACCGCAGCCGCACCGGTTGCGCCAGCGCCTGGGCTGGCCTTGGCCGCCACTTGCGGGGCCGGGCCGTCGGGCAGCACGCCCTTGATCAGCGGCTCTTGCTTGTTGGCGCGCTCGTGGCTGCGCCGGGTCACGGTGGCCACGTCGTCGATCTCCTCGGCCAGCCGGTAGCTGGCGTCGAGCTTGTCGAGGCGCGGGTCGTCGTGCTTGAGGCGCTCGAGCTTGTAGTGCGGCGTGTCGAGCGATTTGTTGGGCACCAGCAGCACGTTGATGCGCTGGCGCAGTTCGATCTTGGTGATCTCGGTGCGCTTTTCGTTGAGCAAAAAGCTCGCCACCTCGACCGGCACCTGAACGAACACGGCGGCGGTGCCGTCTTTGAGCGATTCTTCTTGGATCACGCGCAGGATCTGCAGCGCCGAGCTCTCGGTGTCGCGGATGTGGCCCGAGCCACCGCAGCGCGGGCAGGGGATCGAAGCGCCTTCGGCCAAGGTGGGGCGCAGGCGCTGGCGGCTCATTTCGAGCAGGCCAAACTTGCTGATGGCGCTGAACTGCACCCGGGCGCGGTCTTGGCGCAGCGCGTCGCGCA
>NCJR01000433.1 GCA_002282555.1 Rhodobacterales bacterium 34-62-10 | reverse complement strand
CGATCACCCGTGGCGCCAGACCCAGCGTGCGGCAGGCGGCGTAGGCGGCGCAGGCGTTCTGGTGGTTATGCGATCCGGGCAAGCCCTGCATGGGGCGCAGGTCGATGGCGGCCACCTGCTTGCCGCGCCGCCATTCCGCCAGAAAGCCCTTGCGCGCAAAGACATGCCAGCCCGGACCCGTCAGCTTATGTGCCGCCGACACCCGGATCACCCGGTCATCGGCAGGCCCTTCCGACAGTTGGTTCGCCAGATACAGCCCCTCCACCTCATCCACGCCGATGATCGCGCGGTCCGGCCCGCCTTCGGCGAAAAGCCTGCGCTTGGCCGCGAAATAGCCGCCCATCCCGGCATGCCGGTCCAGATGATCGGGGCTGAGATTGGTGAACACCGCCACATCGGGCGTCAAAGCGCGCGCCAGATCGGTCTGATAGCTGGACAGTTCCAGCACCACGACGCCGCCATCCTCGGGCGGGTCGATATCCAGCACGCCGCGCCCGATATTGCCCGCCAGTTGCGCGCTCCGCCCCGCCTGTTCCACGATATGATGGATCAGCGCCGAGGTGGTGGATTTCCCGTTGGACCCGGTCACCGCGATCACACGGGGGGCCGAGTCGAACCCGTCCCAATCATCCACCGCCAGGGACCGGAAGAACAGGCCAATATCATTGTCCACCGGCACCCCCACCTCATAGGCGGCACGGATGACCCGGTTGGGTTCGGGATACAGATGCGGAATGCCGGGGCTGACGATCAGGCTGGCGATATCGTCAAAAGCGCCTGGTTTGGTCAGGTCGCGGACGGTGAAACCCTCAGCCTCGGCTTTCTCACGCGCGGCGGCGTTGTCATCCCAGCACACAGGCTCCGCGCCACCCGCCACAAGGCTGCGCGCCGTGGCCAGCCCCGACCGGCCCAAGCCCAGCACCGCCAGCTTCTGCCCCTCATGTCCACGAACCGGAATCATCTGTCACCCCTGCTGTTCAATCGCGCCCGACAATGCGTCGCATGCCCCGTAACCGCAAGTCCGGGCAGCGGTGTGACGGATGGGCAGACCCTTGCCGAAACGGGGCTTTCGCGGGCTCATGGTTGGCATTGGCGGCGGCGTGGCCTATCTTTGGGCCATGAGACAGACGTTGACTATCGCCCGCATCGCCCCGTTCGCCCAAACTGTCACCCTGTGCCTGGGCCTGAGCGCCACCGTGATGTTCGGCGCGACGCCCGCCATGGCAGAGCCGCGCGATTTCACATGGATTCCCGCAGAAATCAGCCTGCCCGATGACATGGAGGTGGTGATCGACCGCAGCATCGGATCGGCCAACCGGATCTTGTCCTTCACCACGGATGCGGCGGTGGATGAATTGGCCGACACATGGCGCGCGGCGCTGGAAAAGGGACCGTATCAGGTCCAGCCCGCAGCCGAAGGCATGGACCAGCGGCTGATCGCCTTTTCCGGGGGACGCGTGCAGAACGGTCAGATCAGCTTCATGCGCGGCGCGGACAGCACCGCGACCTGATCACCTATTTGCGGGGCAACCGCGACCGGGTAAGCGCAAGCATCGGCAGCCTGCCCGGCCTGCGGATGGCGCCGGTCGAGGCGACCTACCTGGCGTGGATTGATGTGCGCGATTTGTGTCTGG
>NCJR01000093.1 GCA_002282555.1 Rhodobacterales bacterium 34-62-10 | reverse complement strand
ATCATGCACAGCCTTGTCGGTCTGGCGGCGGTGTTCGTGGGCTTCAACGCCGACCTGATGATCAACGACATCGCGCAGATCTATGCGACCAACGGTCTGGTTTTGGGCACATTGGCCGAGGATGGGTATTCCGTCATCGGTCTGCCCAAGGAAATCTATGACGGGCTGTCCTCGTTCGGGCAGTTGATCGCCAAGAAATCCGGGGTCGAGATTGCAATCCTGCGGGTCGAACTGGTGCTGGGCATCTGGATCGGTGCCGTAACCTTTACCGGTTCGGTCATCGCCTATGGCAAGCTGGCGGGCAAGGTCGATACATCGGCCAAGAAACTGCCGGGCGGTCACATCCTGAACGCGGGTGCGGCGGGTCTGTCGCTGCTGCTGGCGATCATGTACATGAACGATGCCGGCAGCTGGACGCTGGTGCTGCTGACGCTCTTGGCGCTGTTCATTGGCTATCACCTGATCATGGGGATCGGCGGCGCCGACATGCCCGTGGTCGTGTCGATGCTGAACAGCTATTCCGGTTGGGCGGCGGCGGCGATCGGTTTCAGCCTTGGCAACGATCTGCTGATCGTGGTCGGTGCGCTGGTCGGCTCCTCGGGTGCGATCCTGTCCTATATCATGTGCAAGGCGATGAACCGGTCGTTCATCAGCGTCATTCTGGGCGGCTTTGGCGGCCCGTCGGGTGAGCAGATGAAGGTCGAGGGCGAGCAGATCGCCATCGATGTGGACGGTGTCGCCACCGCGTTGGAAGAAGCTGACAGCATCATCATCATCCCCGGTTACGGAATGGCGGTGGCCCAAGCCCAGCAGAGCGTGTCGGAACTGACCAAGCGCCTGCGCGCCAAGGGCAAGACCGTGCGTTTCGCGATCCACCCGGTCGCAGGCCGTCTGCCCGGTCACATGAACGTGCTGCTGGCCGAGGCCAAGGTGCCCTATGACATTGTGCTGGAGATGGACGAGATCAACGAGGATTTCCCATCCACCGACGTGGCCATCGTGATCGGGTCGAACGACATCGTGAACCCCGCAGCACAGGACGATCCCAACAGCCCCATCGCCGGGATGCCGGTTCTGGAATGCTGGAAGGCCAAGCAGGTGTTCGTGTCAAAACGCGGACAGGGCACCGGCTATTCCGGGATCGAGAACCCGTTGTTCTACAAGGAGAACACGCGGATGTTCTATGGCGATGCCAAGAAATCGCTGGACGAGTTGCTGACCAAGATCAGCTGATCCGTGCCACGCGACACGATAGCAAAGGCGCCCTGCGGGGCGCCTTTTTTCGTGCCCGCGTATGGGGTTGCCCGAAAAACACGCGCCCGTATACAATCGTGTTCCGTAAATCTTTGAAATAAAACAACTTTATCTTTTACTTAACCAGACTAGGATATACAGTCAGCGCAACTCAGGAGTCTTCCCATGTCGCCCATTCAGGACCATCCGCTGCGCTATGAACTGGCCAATGAACTGCATGCCCGGCCGTTTCCTTCGATCGATGCGCCGGGGTCTGCGGTCTATCTGGCGATCAAGAAGCAGCAGGATGCCGCAAGCCGCGACCGGGCTGCGGATCTGGCGCATCTGACCGAATTGCTGGACCGGTTCGGCACCGCCCATCCGCAGCCGGGGGCCACGCATTATTTCGGCCGGATCGGGCGGCATATGCTGAAATGGGAAAGCCATACCGAATTCGTGACCTACACCGCCTTTACCGAAAGCCTGAGCAGCCGTGCCTTTGACCCTGCCGATTTCGAGGTGTTTCCCGCCGATTGGCTGGCCCGGGCACCGGGGGTGCGCGTCACCTCGGCCTTGATCCGGATGGAGGAAGTGGGCGAAAGGGCGAATGTGATCGACAAGCTGAACGACTGGTTCGTGCCGGAAAGTCTGGCCGTGAGCAGCGTTCTGGACAACAGCGCCATCGTTGCGGGTGATTTCCGCATTGATCCGGCCGGTCACATGCGTTTTGCCATCTTTGTCGCGCCCGACACTGGCGCGCGGCGGGTGGGGCGCGTGGTCCAGCGGCTGTGCGAGATCGAGACCTACAAGACCATGTCGATGCTGGCGTTTTCGCAGGTCAAGGCGATGTCCGGCACGCTGTCCGCCATCGACGCGCAGCTGACGCAGCTGATGGATGACATGACGCGCAATGAAAAGCCTGCGGATCAGACGCTGGCGGGCCTGCTGGAAGTGTCTGCCATGCTGGAAAACAAGGTGGCGCGCGCGTCATTCCGCTTTGGCGCGGCGGCGGCTTATGAGGCGATCGTGCATCAGCGGGTCGAAGTCCTGCGTGAGGAGCGGTTTGACGGGCGTCAGACCTTTGCGGAATTCATGATGCGCCGCTATGATCCCGCGATGCGGACGGTCAAGGCGTTACAGGCGCGGCTGGCGGCCATGGCGGACCGGGCGATGCGCGCGGGCGAGCTGTTGCGCACAAGGGTGGACGTCGAGCGTTCCGCACAGAACCAGAAGCTGCTGGAAAGCATGAACATCCGCGCGGATATGCAGCTGCGTCTGCAAAAGACGGTTGAGGGGCTGTCGGTGGTGGCCATCAGCTATTATGCGGTGTCGCTGATGGCCTATGCGGTCTATCCGGTGGCCGAGGCGTTGAATGTCAGCAAAGGCATCCTGACCGCGCTGCTTATTCCGCCGGTAATGCTGCTTGTCTGGTGGCTTGTGCGCCGGGTGCAGAAGAACCTGCATTAAGCAGGCGGTGGGCCAGCAATCCGCCGGCGCCAATCGACACGATGGCCAGTATTGCGGCGATGGACAGCGTGGGGATACCCGACAGGCCCGCGCCCACGGTGCAGCCACCGGCCAGCACGCCGCCCACACCCATCAGCGCGGCCCCTGCCATATAGCGGCCGGTTTCACGCGGGCTGCCGAAGCTGACCCATGCGAATTCGCCGCGGATCAGGCTGCTCAGCCCTGCGCCGACCACGACCGCACCGATCAGCGCCGCGCCGAATGTGGCGGGGATCGAGGTCGAGGCCACGGTGAAGAACAGCGCCTCGGCCGCGGCTGAGGTGAAGGACAGGCTTTCCATGGCGATGGGGTCGAACTCGTCCAGCAGGATATACCCGGTGCCGACCCAGCCCAGCGGCACCAGCGCGCCGATCAGGGCGGCCAGTGCCAGCGTGCCCGCCCGATTGCCGGAGCGCAGCGCAAAGGCCAATGCCGCCAGCGCGATCACGGCGGCCCAGACCAGCGCGGCACCGGGCAGCGCAGCACTGTCCAGCGACACGGTGACCGACCCCAGCGTGGTGCGGACCGGCGCCAGCACACCCTTGAGCGTGGCATGGGCGACGACGGCAAAAACCACCAGCACCAGTGCGGCGCGCAGGTTGCCCGACCCGGTCAGCACGGACAGGCGCGACACGCAGCCGCGTGTCAGCACCATGCCTGCGCCGAACAGCAGGCCACCGGCGACAATGGCCAGAACCGGCAGATCAGCGGCCATGAAGCGGTGCTCGGCAAAGCCGATCCATCCCATCGCCACGGCCCCTTGGGTGCCCAGAACCGCCACGGCCAAGGCTGTCAGCCAGACACCGGCGGCTTGGCGGCGGTCATCGCCCACGATGGAGCGGCGGAAACAGAAGCGGGTGATCTGCGCCAACACGCCGAACACAAGCCCAAGCGCGAGGGCGAAATAGACGGCCACCTGCGGGGCGGTCAGCGTCTCGAAGCCGAGGGATTCGAACATGGGGTTTCTCCGCTTACTGGAATTTCGTTCCAGATGCGCGGGTTTGACTTGATAATCAAGTGGGCGTCGCCGTGGAAAACCATTCCGAAACGGAACAAATTTCCAGAAACGCCGTAAAGTCGGGGATGCCTGTTCGTGCTGTGCCCCCAGCCCAAACGCACAACCCGCGCCGGTGGCGCGGGTCGCATGGTCGTTCTTATTTGGCCTTTGGCCCCTTACCGGCCCCGGATGCGCGGATCCAGCGCGTCGCGCAGCCCGTCGCCCAGATAATTGACGCTGAGCACGGTCAGCGAGATGGCAAGGCCGGGCCACAGCACACGCTCGGGGAATTGCTGCATGTAATCGACCGCGTCGAACAGCAACCGGCCCCATGTCGGAAAGTCGGGCGGGAAGCCCAGCCCCAGAAAGGACAGCGCGCTTTCGGTGATGATCGCGCTGGCGATACCCAGCGTTGCCGAAACCATGATCGGCGACATCACATTGGGCAGGATGTGGCGGGTGATCATGCGGACATTGGTGGTCCCGATGGAACGGGCAGCCAGCACGAATTCGCGCTCTTTCAGGGCCAGCACATCGCCGCGCACGATCCGGGCGGTGGGCATCCAGCTGGTGATGCCGATGGCCGTGACGATCAGGATGAAAATCCCGGTTTCGGGCCCGAATGCCGCGTTCAGCGGTTCGCGGAACAGCAGCACCATGACCAGCAGAAGGGGCAGCAGCGGCAGGGCCAGAAACAGATCGGTGGTGCGCATCAGGATGTTGTCAAGCTTGCGGAAATACCCGGCCATCACCCCGATCAAACTACCCAGAAACAGCGCCAGCAGCATCGCGGTGATCCCCACCGACACCGATGTCTGCCCCCCGGCCATCATCCGCGCCAGCATGTCGCGGCCCAGTTGGTCGGTGCCCAGAGGATGCGACCAGCTTGGCCCCTGATTGCGCGAACGGATATCGATGAAGGTGGGGTCGGCAGTCCACAGCAGCGGACCGATGAAGACCGTCACCACGATCAGCAGGAAAACGATGCCGCCCAAAAGCGCGCCGCGATGCGACTTGAACTGGTCCCAGATGTCGCGCCATTGGCTGCGCGGCGGGGTGGTGGGCATCGGCTGGTTGATCAGATCAGTCATAGCGGATCCTCGGGTCAAGGATGCCGTACAGGATATCGGCGATCAGGTTGAAGATGACGATCAGCAGCGCAAAGATGAAGGTCAGGGTCTGCACCATGGGCAGGTCATTCGCCTCGATCGAGGTGATCAGAAGCTGGCCCAGCCCGTTCACCTTGAACACCTGCTCGGTGATGATGGCCCCGCCAAAGACCTGCGGCACCCCCAGCGCGATCACGGTGACCACGGGGATCATCGAATTGCGCAGCACATGCACCAGCACCACGGTCTTTTCGCCAAGGCCCTTGGCGCGGGCGGTGCGGACGTAATCCTGATTGAGGTTGTCCAGCATCGAGGCCCGCATGAAGCGGCTGATCTGCGCTGCGTTGAACAGCGCCAGCACCATCACGGGCATGATCATCTGTTGTAGCTGGACGATGAAACTGTCCCAGTCGGTCACCTTGTGGGTGGTGTCATAGATCGAGGGGAACCAGCCCAGATTGACCGAAAAGATCACGATCAGCAGCACGCCGGTAAAGAAGGTCGGCACCGAAAAGCCCACCATGGACACGAATGTGCCAACCTGATCAAAGACCGAATATTGCCGGTAGGCGGAATAGATGCCGATGGGCAGGGCGATCATCACCCCCAGCACATAGGACATGCCCACCACCCACAGGGTCTGGGGCAAACGCTGCACCACGATATCCATCACCGGGCTGCGGGTCTGCCATGACAGGACGCGCAATTGCCCCTCGGAAAAACTGGTGCCGAAGATGTGGTCGATCAGGACCTGCGGTTCGACCCAGAAGAACTGCACCAGCCATTTGAAGAACTGGATATGGACGGGTGCACCAAGGCCAAGCGCCTCGCGCATCTTTTCCTTGACCTCGGGCGGGACGGTCAGGGGCACCTGCGCCATCGGATCCCCGGGGGCGAGTTGCAGCAACATGAAGATGACGAGAGAGATGAACAAAAGGGTCGGGACGGCCAAGACCAGTCGCCGGATGGTAAAGGTCAGCATGGGCGGCGCCTTTGCGGGTCGCTGTGAGATCTACCGGAAATTCGACGGCCCCGCCCCCCTTGTGGCGGGGACGGGGCCGCGATGTCAGGTGCTTAATCGATACGGTACCAGTCCGCCACGTTCCACAGCTCGCTGTCCCATGTGTTCAGGACAACACCGCCCAGCGTGTTGGAATGAGCCGAGACGCGGCCACGATCCACCAGCGGAATGATGACATTGGTGTCCTTGGTCACGAAATCGTTCAGCTTGCGCGCGATCTCGCCACGCTTCTCCAGCTCGCCGGTGCGACCCAGTTCCGCAACCATGGCGTCATAGGCCGGGTCACAGAAGCGGGTGATGTTCTCGCCCTGCCACTGGCTTTCGGGGCTCGGGGCCTTGTCGCAGGTCTGCGCGGCAAGATAGGCCTCGGGGTCGGTGCCGTCGAAGTTGTTGGCATACATCTGCACATCGGCATAGAACTTCTGGAAGGTGTCGGGGCTGCCCGGATCACCGCCGAAGAACACCGAAGCACTGACGTTGCGCAATTCGGTTTCGACGCCGATTTCTTCCCACCACTGCTTGATCAGCGCCTGGAAGTCCTGACGCACCGCGTTGGTCGAGGTCTGGAACAGCAGCGACAGGCGCACGCCGTCTTTTTCGCGGATACCGTCGGCCCCGCGGACCCAGCCCGCATCATCCAGCAGCTTGTTGGCGCCAGCGATGTCATGGGTCAGACAGTCGGTGTTGTCAGAGGCATAGAGTTCCGGCGCAGGCACCAGATTGCAGGTCGGACGACCGGCCTGACCATAGCCGATTTCCACCAGCAGATCACGGTCGATCGAAATCGACAGCGCCTTGCGGACCGCCGGATCGGACAGGAACGGATGCGGATGCTTGAGCGTGGCACGCTCGCCTTCCGGCAGCGCCGAGGAAGGGTCGGTCATGTTCACCATGATCCGCTCGACCAGCGAGCCGAAGGCGGCTATGGTCTTCCCCTTGCCGGCTGCGGCCATCTGCTCGATCACTTCGGGGGCCAGCTGCAGGTTCCATGCATAGTCGAACTCGCCCGTTTCCAGAACCGCACGACCGGCTGCCGTGGCATCGCCGCCGCCCTTGAAGGTCATGGTGGCGAAGGCGGGCTTGGCCGGATCGCGGTAGTTGGGGTTGGCTTCCAGCGAAATCACGTCATTGGGACGGAATTCGGTGACGCGGAACGGGCCGGTGCCGATGGGGTTGAAGTTGGCCTCGGTGCATTCGGGCGCTTTTGCGCCAAGGCAATCCGCGAATTGCGCCGCCTGGATGATCGGGGCCTGCGCACCCATGAAGGGGCCGTAAGGGTTCGGCTTGGGTTCCGAAAAGGTGACCTTGACGGTCAGATCGTCGACGCCAAGTCCGCCGCCAAATCCCTACAGGAGTGGTTTGACGACCACGCCAATGTCCGCCAGCAGCACTCGCCCATCCTGGCCCC
>NCJR01000432.1 GCA_002282555.1 Rhodobacterales bacterium 34-62-10 | reverse complement strand
CGCCCTGTTCTTCAAGTGACTGGCTGACGCGGGCCATGGACGATCCCCGCTCGACCTGCAGGCAGACAGCCTGATCCAGCGGACCCTCGGCGGTATATTCGCGCTGTCCCCAGAGGATCACCCCGGCCAGCAGGAACACCGCCACAATCAGGAACGTGACAGCGTTAGAGGCGATATGACGCCACATCAGCCCACCTTTCCGAACAGGACGCTGGCGTTGGTGCCGCCAAAACCGAAGGAGTTGGACAGGGCGATGTCGATCTTGCGCGGGCGTTTGGCATTGGGGGCCAGATCAATCGGCGTTTCGACCGCCGGATTGTCCAGATTGATGGTGGGCGGGGCCACCTGATCGCGGATCGCCAGGATCGAGAAGATCGCCTCGATCGCGCCGGCAGCGCCCAGCAGATGCCCGGTCGCCGATTTGGTCGAGGACATGGTGACATTGGCGGCATGATCGCCCAGCAACCGCTCGACCGCGGCCAGTTCGATGACATCGGCCATGGTCGATGTGCCATGGGCGTTGATATAGTCGATATCCGATGGTTTCAGCCCGGCCCGGTCAACCGCCGCTTTCATCGAGCGGTAGCCGCCGTCGCCATCCTCGGAGGGGGCGGTGATGTGATAGGCGTCACCGGACAGGCCATAGCCCAACACCTCGGCATAGATCTTGGCGCCGCGCGCCTTGGCGTGTTCGTATTCCTCAAGCACCACGACACCCGCGCCCTCGCCCATGACGAAACCGTCGCGGTCGGCATCATAGGGGCGGCTGGCGGCTTTGGGATCATTGCCGCGTTTCGTGCTGAGCGCCTTGCACGCATTGAAACCGGCAATGCCGATCTCGCAGATCGCGGCCTCGGCCCCGCCTGCCACCATCACCTCGGCGTCGCCCCACTGGATCAGACGGGCCGCGTCGCCGATGGCATGCGCCCCGGTAGAGCAGGCGGTGACGACCGCGTGGTTCGGTCCCTTGAAACCATAGCGGATGCTGACCTGACCCGAGATCAGGTTGATCAGCGCGCCGGGAATGAAGAAGGGCGACACACGGCGCGCGCCTTTTTCCTTGATCAGCAGGGTTGTCGCCTCGATGGACTGCAAGCCACCGATGCCGGACCCCAGCATCACGCCGGTGCGCAGGCGATCTTCCTCGGCCTCGGGCTTCCAGCCCGAATCCTCGACCGCCTGGGTTGCGGCGGCCATGCCATAAAGGATGAAGTCATCGACCTTGCGCCGCTCTTTGGGTTCCATCCAGTCATCGGCGTTGAACGTGCCGTTGCTGCCATCCCCCAAGGGCACCTCGCAGGCATAGGTTGTCAGGACATTGCAGGCATCAAAACGGGTGATCGGACCTGCGCCCGACTCTCCGGCCAGCAGACGGGTCCAGGTCTCTTCGACCCCGCAAGCCAAAGGCGTGACCAGTCCCAGTCCCGTGACAACCACTCGGCGCATGACGTACCCCTTCATTCATGATCTTTCGTGCTCATAGCGCGCCTGCCCCATGATGGGCAAGAGCGGGCACCACACAAGGCAGGGTGTTGCGCGGATCGCGGCCCGTGATCGCAACATAATGTTGCGGCATGCCGCGACCATGAAAAAACCCCCGCCCAAGGGCGAGGGTTTTTCCGTGATCAGTGATGATGC
>NCJR01000431.1 GCA_002282555.1 Rhodobacterales bacterium 34-62-10 | reverse complement strand
AAACCCGGCGCGCTGGCCAAGGTTGCGGCGATCCTGGGCAATGCGGGCGTGTCGATCCACCGGATGCGCCAATATGACCATGTGGATGACAAGGCCCCCGTGCTGATCGTGACGCACAAGACCACGCGCACCGCGCTGGACGAGGCGCTGGTTGCCATTGCCGCGACCGACGTGGTCACCGATGCGCCCGTCGCCCTCAGGATCGAGACGGTGTGAGGGCTGCGGCCCGGATCAGGGGGGGCTGTCCGCCCCCAACGTCGCACGTTGTGCGACATTTCCCCCGAGGATATTTCGGGCAAGAAGAAACGGGCGCCCCCAGCGGAGCCTTGGCGCGATGAGTTTTCTGGGCGTCGATCAATCGCTGGCTGGGCGACGCTGGGTGGGACCGGATACGGAAATCACGCGGCAAGCCGAGGCGATTGCCCAAGGCACTGGCCTGCCGGATGCGCTGTGTCTGGTGCTGGCGCGGCGCGGCGTGACAGCGACCGAGGCGGCAGGGTTTCTGGAGCCGCAATTGCGCGACCTGCTGCCCGATCCACGCAGCTTGCGCGACATGGAGAAAGCCGCCACACGTTTCATAGCGGCCGTGGGCGCGCGCCAGCGGATCGCGGTCTTTGCCGATTACGATGTGGATGGCGGCAGTTCGGCGGCGCTGTTGATCCTATGGTTGCGCCAGATGGGATTGCCGGCCACGCTTTATGTGCCCGACCGTATCGACGAGGGCTATGGCCCCAACGAGCCGGCCATGGCGGCGCTGGCTGGCGCGCATGATCTGATCATCTGCGTGGATTGCGGGACGCTGTCCCACGGCCCCATCGCGGCGGCGGTTGGTGCGGATGTGGTGGTGCTGGATCATCATCTTGGCGGCGAAACGCTGCCTGCGGCCCATGCCGTGGTCAATCCGAACCGGCAGGATGAGAGCGGGGATCTGGCGCATCTTTGCGCAGCCGCCGTGGTATTCCTGATGCTGGTCGAGGCGAACCGGCAACTGCGCGACGTCGGGCGGCAAGGCCCGGACCTGATGGCGCTGCTGGATCTGGTGGCGCTGGCCACGGTCGCGGATGTGGCCCCGCTGGTCGGGGTGAACCGCGCTCTGGTGCGGCAGGGGTTGCGCGTCATGGCGCGGCGCGAACGGCCCGGACTGGTGGCGCTGGCGGATGTGGCGCGGATGGATGGCCCGCCCTCGACCTATCACCTTGGTTTTCTGCTGGGTCCGCGCGTCAATGCCGGGGGGCGGATCGGCAAGGCCGATCTGGGGGCGCGGCTCCTGGCCTGCGACACCCCTGTCGAGGCGCAGCGGATGGCGGCCGAGCTGGACCTGCTGAACACCGAGCGGCGCGAGATCGAGGCTGATGTCCGCGCCTCGGCCATGGCACAAGCCGAGGCACGCGGGCTGGACGGCCCGCTGGTCTGGGCGGCGGGCGAAGGCTGGCATCCCGGCGTCGTGGGCATCGTGGCCGCGCGCCTGAAAGAGGCGACAGGCCGACCCGCCGTGGTGATCGGGCTGGACGGGACCGAGGGCAAGGGATCAGGCCGCTCGGTCGCGGGTGTGGACTTGGGCGCGGCGATCCAGCGCGTGGCGGCTGAGGGCCTGCTGATCAAGGGCGGCGGACACAAGATGGCCGCCGGACTGACCGTGGCGCGCCAT
>NCJR01000430.1 GCA_002282555.1 Rhodobacterales bacterium 34-62-10 | reverse complement strand
AAGGGCGTCGGGCATTACCTGCCCGAACGAGTCGTGCCCAACTCGGAATTCGAAGCCACGATTGAGACCTCGGACGAGTGGATCAGGGCGCGTTCGGGAATCGAACGGCGCCATTTCGCGGCCCCCGGACAGACGACATCGGATCTGGCGACGCGCGCGGCGCGGGCGGCGCTGGCGGATGCGGGGATGGTCGCGGATGATCTGGATGCGATCATTCTGGCGACATCGACTGCGGATCTGACCTTTCCGGCGGCGGCGACGATGGTGCAGGCCAATCTGGGCATGACCCGCGGCTTTGCCTTTGACGTGCAGGCGGTCTGCGCGGGTTTTGTCTTTGCGCTGGCCAATGCCAACGGGATGATCCTGTCGGGTCAGGCCAAGCGGGTGCTGGTGATCGGGGCCGAGACCTTCAGCCAGTTGATGGACTGGACCGACCGGTCCACCTGCGTGCTGTTCGGGGATGGGGCGGGTGCCCTGATCCTTGAGGCCGAGGACGGGCGCGGCGACAATAGCGACCGCGGGATACTGGCCAGCGATCTGAATTCCGACGGGCGGCATCGCGACTTGCTTTACGTCGATGGCGGCGTGTCCACGCAGACCACGGGTCATCTGCGGATGCAGGGGCGCGAGGTGTTCCGCCATGCGGTCGAAAAGCTGGCACAGACGGCCCATGCCGCTTTGGACAAGGTCGGGCTGACGGGGGGCGATGTGAACTGGATCGTGCCGCATCAGGCCAATCTGCGCATCATCACCGCCACGGCACAGCGGATGCAGGTCCCGATGGAGCGCGTGGTGGTGACCGTGCAGGATCACGGCAATACCTCGGCTGCGTCGATTCCGCTGGCGCTGTCGGTGGGACGGGCGCGCGGGCAGATCAAGCAAGGCGATCTGGTGGTCACCGAGGCGATCGGTGGCGGTCTGGCCTGGGGTGCTGTTGTCCTGCGGTGGTAAGCCACAACCGCAGGCAGAGATTTTCGCGCAGGACGCCCCTGGTCTCGGTGATGTACCGCTGAAAACCCGCTCTGCAAGCCATTGATATTGACTCGAATTTGACCCTGCCCCATGGTTGGTCAAAATGCGATGGGGGACCCGACCGTGAGCGACAAGACCTTGACCCGAATGGATCTGAGCGAAGCGATCTTCCGCGAGGTTGGTCTGTCGCGCAATGACAGCAGTCAGCTGGTCGAAAGCGTGCTGCAACATATGTCCGACGCGCTGGTGGCGGGCGAGCAGGTCAAGATCTCGTCCTTCGGGACATTTTCGGTGCGCGAGAAATCGGCGCGTGTGGGTCGCAATCCCAAGACCGGCGAGGAAGTGCCGATCAACCCGCGCCGCGTTCTGACCTTTCGCCCCTCGCATCTGATGAAAGAGCGTGTCGCCTCGGGGTCCGAGGGTTAACCGGGCGGGCGAGAGGGACAAGGGTATATGGCAGGCAAATCCCCGGAGGCCTTTCGCACGATCAGCGAAGTGGCAGACTGGCTGGACCGTCCCGCCCATGTCCTGCGATTCTGGGAAAGCAAGTTCAATCAGATCAAGCCGGTGAAGCGGGCTGGCGGGCGGCGCTATTACCGACCCGAGGATATGTTGCTGCTGGGCGGCATCAAGAAGCTGCTGCATGATGACGGGATGACCATCAAGGGCGCGCAGAAAGTGCTGCG
>NCJR01000092.1 GCA_002282555.1 Rhodobacterales bacterium 34-62-10 | reverse complement strand
ATCAGCTGGGACGAGGCGCTGGCGCTGGCGGTATCCTGGCTGAAGCCCTTGCGGGACGAAGCGCCCGAGAAGCTGGCTTTCTTCACCGGGCGCGATCAGTCGCAGAGTTTTACCGGATGGTGGGCGCAGCAATTCGGCACACCGAATTTCGCGGCCCATGGTGGCTTTTGCAGCGTCAACATGGCGGCGGCGGGCATCTACACGATGGGCGGGGCTTTTTGGGAGTTCGGCCAGCCCGATTGGGATCATACCAAGCTGTTCATTCTGTTTGGCGTGGCCGAGGATCATGACAGCAACCCGATCAAAATGGGGATCGGGCGGCTGAAGGCGCGTGGCGCGCGGATCGTGGGGGTGAACCCGATCCGGTCCGGCTATAACGCGGTGGCGGATGACTGGCTGGGAATCACGCCGGGCACCGATGGTCTGCTGATCCTGTCGCTGGTGCATGTGCTGTTGCAGGCAGGCAAGATTGATGTGGATTACCTGTCGCGCTATACCAACGCGCCGGTTTTGGTGAATGGCGATGCGAAATCGCCGGACTATGGCCTGTTCCTGCGGGATGACGCGGGCAAGCCCTTGGTGATTGACCGCTTGACAGGCAAGCTGACGCCCTTTGATCAGCCGGGTGTAAGGCCCGATCTGGCCGCCAGCCACCGCCATGCAGGGGTGACCCATCGCCCCGTGATGCATCTGCTGGCGGAGCGGTATCTTGATCCGCAATACGCGCCTGAGGCTGTGTCTGAACGTACCGGAATTGCTGCCGCCAAAATCCGCGCGCTTGCGGCTGAAATTGCCCGCACCGCCTTTGACGAACCCATCGTGCTGCACCGGGAATGGACAGATTTTCGTGGTGAAACACACCCCACTATGGTGGGCCGCCCCGTCGCCTTTCACGCGATGCGCGGTATCTCGGCCCATTCCAACGGCTTTCAGACGGCGCGGGCCCTGCATATGCTGCAAATCCTGCTGGGCGCTGTGGAAACACCCGGCGGCATGCGTTTCAAGCCGCCCTATCCCAAGCCCGCAACTGCCCATCCCAAACCGCATTGCAAGGTCACGCCCGGCGCACCGCTGGATGGCCCGCATCTGGGATATGTGCAGGGGCCGGATGATCTGTGCCTCAAGGACGATGGCAGCCCGGCGCGGATCGACAAGGCGTTCACATGGGAAAACCCGATGTCCGCCCATGGCTTGATGCATATGGTCATCAGCAATGCCCATGCGGGGGATCCTTACCGGATCGACACGCTGTTTCTGTACATGGCGAATATGTCGTGGAATTCGTCGATGAACACGGGCGGCGTCATGCAGATGCTGACCGATACCGACGACAATGGCGGTTATGTGATCCCGCGGATCATCTATTCGGATGCCTATAGCTCGGAAATGGTGGCCTATGCCGATCTGGTCCTGCCTGACACGACCTATCTGGAGCGGCATGATTGCATCAGCCTGCTGGACCGCCCGATATCCGAGGCGGATGGCGCGGGGGATGCGATCCGCTGGCCCGTGGTGCAGCCTGACCGTGATGTGCGCGGGTTTCAATCGGTGCTGCTGGATCTGGGGGTCAGGCTGGGCCTGCCGGGGATGGTGAATGCCGATGGCAGTGCGCGTTATGCCGATTACGCCGATTACATCGTGAACCACGAGCGCAAACCCGGCGTCGGACCGCTGACCGGGTGGCGTACGGGTGAAAAGGGTCTGACCCATGGGCGCGGCCTGCCCAATGCAGCGCAGTTGGACGAATACATCCGAAATGGCGGGTTCTTCGTCGCGCATGTGCCGGAAGATGCAGCCTATTTCAAACCATGGAACCGCGCCTATCAGTACTGGGCGGTGGGCATGGGTTTTTATGATCAGCCGCAACCCTATCTGTTCCAGCTTTACCTTGAACCGCTTCGCCGATTCCAACTGGCGGCCGAGGGGCACGGCGCGCGCCAGCCGCCCGATCATCTGCGAGAACGGATCAAGGCCACGCTGGACCCTTTGCCGATCTGGTATCCCCCGATCGAGGATGGTCATGCCGACCCCGCAGAATTCCCGATCCACGCCCTGACCCAGCGCCCTATGGCGATGTATCATTCCTGGGGCACGCAGAACGCCTGGCTGCGCCAGATCCACGGGGTAAATCCGCTTTTTGTGCCGACGGCGCTTTGGGAAAAGCATGGATTTGCGGATGGCGATTGGGCGCAGGTCACTTCGGCACATGGCGTGATCACGGTTCCCGTTGCACATATGGCGGCATTGAACGAAAACACGGTCTGGACATGGAACGCCATCGGCAAACGCAAGGGGACTTGGGGGTTGAGTGATACGGCACAGGAGGCGGAAAAGGGCTTTCTGCTGAACCATCTGATCCATGAACTCCTGCCGCCGCGCGGTGACGGGCTGCGCTGGTCGAATTCCGATCCGGTCACCGGGCAGGCCGCGTGGTTTGACCTGCGTGTCAAGATCGAGAAGGTCCCTGCCCCGGCGCACAGTCAACCGCAATACCCTCCGATCACCTCGCCCGTGGGCAAGGGGCCGGACCATCTGACGTGGAAGGTCGGACAATGAATCCCATGCAACGCACCTTACTGATCATCGCCGTGTTTGTGGCGCTGATCCTTGGCAGTTTCATCTGGTTTATCGCCACTTGGGACCCGGCACAGGAACAGCCCGTATCGCACTGGCGCGCACCCTTGGCGATACAGGCGGCATGACCAGCCTACCCACCCATACTGATCGCAAGCTGGGGCTGGTGATCGACCTTGATACCTGCGTGGGCTGTCATGCCTGCGTGGTATCCTGCAAAGGGTGGAATACCGAGAATTACGGCGCGCCCCTGTCGGATCAGGATCCGTATGGTGCGCAACCTTCCGGCACGTTTCTGAACCGGGTTCACAGCTATGAGGTGCAGCCAAGCGCGGGAGCCGCGCAACTGGTGCATTTCCCGAAATCCTGTCTGCATTGCGACAACGCGCCTTGCGTGACGGTCTGCCCCACGGGGGCCAGCTACAAGCGGCAGGAGGACGGGATCGTTCTGGTCAACGAGGACGCCTGTATCGGCTGCGGACTATGCGCCTGGGCCTGTCCTTACGGGGCGCGCGAGATGGATATGGCTGCGAAGGTGATGAAGAAATGTACCCTTTGCGTGGACCGGATTTATAACGCGAACCTGCCCGAAGTGGACCGCGTCCCCGCCTGTGTGCGCACCTGTCCCAGCAATGCGCGGCATTTCGGGGATCTTTCTGATCCCGACAGCGATGTCAGCCAGCTTGTCGCCCAGCGCGGCGGGATGGACCTGATGCCGGAACAGGGTACCGCGCCCGTGAACAAATACCTGCCGCCCCGGATCAAGGATCGGCTGGACCAGACGGATCAGATCGACGTTCTCGCCCCGTTCCTGACGCCGGTGACGGATCAGCCCAAGGGGTTCCTTGGTTGGCTGGACAAGGCGTTGGACAGGATCTGACATGCATCCCGCCCCGTCGATCATCGCCTTCACCACCCTGTCGGGCCTTGGCTTTGGCCTGATGGTCTGGCTTGGCATAGGTATGCCCGGATCGACTGGACTGGTGGCGTTCGTCTTTTTCGCCATTGCCTATGCTTTGGCGGGGGGTGGGTTGATCGCTTCGGCCTTTCATCTGGGGCATCCCGAACGCGGGCTGCTGGCCTTTACGCAGTGGCGATCCAGCTGGCTAAGCCGCGAGGCGGTGTTGGCCGTGGCGACGCTGATCGTGATGGGGTTTCATGCCGTGGGCCGCGTGTTTTTTGCCGCTGATTGGGTGCCGCTGGGGTGGCTGGGGGCTGTCTTGGCGCTGGGAACGGTCATTGCCACATCCATGATCTATGCCCAGATGAAAACCGTACCGCGCTGGCGCAACCCTTTGACCCCTGCCCTGTTCCTGGCACTGTCCTTGGGCGGTGGTGCGCTGCTGGCGGGGCAGGTGACATGGGCGGTGATCCTTCTGCCCCTCGCCGCCGCGCTGCAACTGGCTTACTGGTGGCAGGGCGACCGCGCCTTTGCCACGTCGGGCACCACGATGGCAAGTGCCACCGGCCTTGGCCATATAGGACAAGTGCGCGCCTTCGAGCCGCCGCATACCGGGCCCAATTACCTGCTGCGCGAAATGGTCCATGTGGTCGGGCGCAAACACGCGGTGAAACTGCGGGTGATCGGCTTTTCTCTGGGATACGCGCTACCCGTCGTGCTGCTGCTTGTCCCGTTCAGCCATGTCCTGGGCGCTCTGGCCGTAATCAGCCATATCGTGGGCATCCTTGCCACACGCTGGTTGTTTTTTGCCGAGGCCGAGCATGTCGTCGGCCTCTATTACGGCAGGCGCTGAGCCTCGTTCATCGTTCTGCAAATACTCAAAGACGACGCGGGCTGACCTTACCGAGCCGGGGTCTTGCCGCGCACTCCGTCCCACCAGCGACGCACCTTGCCGCGCCTGTCGACCATGTGATCGGTCGCGGCTTCAAGGCTGTCGCCTATATCCTCAAGCACGGGGTCAATACGGGCCTGACGGAATCGCCGCCAACGAACCCAAACGCCCCAGAACACCGCAGCCAGCAGCGTCAGAATACCAATGTTCATCCATGGAATGATGGTCACATCCGGGCTGTCCACGCGCCATATCTTGATCGCATTGGGATAGATCGACAGGAACTCGTTACGCCATCCATAATGACGGATCACCACCCACTGAGCCTCCTGCCCGCTGGTGGATCGGCTTTCCAGATCTGCCGCCTGTGCTTGCAGGTTAGAGGTGTTGAACTTGAAATAGGGCGGCCAACCCCAACCCGTATCCTCGTTGCGATAGATCATCGGGCGTTCATTGGTACGGAAGGTCTGGATAAAGAACACATCGCGGTTCTGTGCATTCACCGCGTCGCCTGTCGGCGCATTGGCCCAGAAGATCGAATTCTCACCGAAATCGATCCGCTCGAGATATGTGTCAGTGATCCGGACCACATCATGCTGCGGCAGGGTGTAATGCAGGAAAGAAGCCACCAGCAGCCAGAAACTGCCGATAAACGTCCATTTCACATAGGCCATGTTCCCGTCCCCTTCGCGTTCAGGTGAAGTTTACCAGATAGATCACCACGGCGATGCTCACAACAGGCACGATATAGACACCCCAAAGCAGTTTGCGCCGTAGAGAGCGATCATAAATCTTCAATCCGCGTCTGACATATTCATCACGGTCTCCGCGACGTATGTCCTCATCCCATTTCTGGCGCAGCTTGGTGCGGCGGACAGACCGGGAATAGAAGGACAACGAGACATAGATGACTGTCAGGATGATGAAGCCTACGATGATCAGTCGCGCCAATGCCAGAACCATTCACACAGTCTCCTTTCTGTGCCGCCACTATGCCCGATGCAGGCACTTGGCGCACTTGCCAATTGCAAGTGTTGACGGCGCCCAGAGGTTTCAACCCATTGACTTGATGATCGCTTCACGCTTGCAGATCGCCTCTCGCCCGCATTAGCCTGCGCCCATCCCGAGAACGAGGTGTCACGATGTCCGATCTGTTCTTCCCCGTCACCCCATCGGTCGCGCCAGAGGTCGACCGTCCCGCCCCTGAACGTGTGATCGCGGGTGATCCGGTTTTCACATCTTGGACGCTTGAGGAGCGTGATGGGCTGTTTTGCGGCATCTGGGAATCCACCCCCGGCGCGTGGCGGGTGTCCTATGACGAATGGGAATATTGCCGCATCCTGTCAGGTGTCAGCGTCCTGACCGAGGAGGGAGGCGCGCCCGTAACGCTGCGGGCAGGGGACAGTTTCGTGCTGCGTCCCGGTTTTCGCGGTACATGGGAGGTGGTCCAGACCACGCGCAAGGATTTCGTGATCCGCCTGTAACATCGCCCTATCGTTCCGTTGCGAGAAAGACCCAAGATGACCCTGACCACACGCACCGGCCCCTTGAACCTTATCACCGATGTCGCGGGATTGAGGGTCGGAAATGCGACCGACCTGAGGATCAAATCAGGCACAACCGTGCTTGTGGCAGATACGCCATTCACCGCAGGGGTGCATGTCATGGGAGGCGCACCGGGTACGCGGGAAACCGATCTGCTGGCCCCGGACAAGACAGTGCAGCAGGTTGATGCGCTGCTGTTGTCCGGCGGTTCGGCCTTCGGTCTTGATGCTGCCTCGGGTGTAGCCGATGCGCTGCGACGGGTCGGCCGGGGTTTTCGCGTTGGGGCGCAAGTCGTGCCGATCGTCCCGGCTGCAATCCTGTTCGACCTGAACAATGGTGGTGACAAGGATTGGGCGGACAATCCTTATAAAGCCCTTGGTCGTCTGGCACTGGTCAATGCAGCCGCGTCATTCGATATCGGAAGCGTTGGCGCAGGCACTGGTGCGATCACCGCCAATCTGCGTGGCGGTTTGGGATCGGCTTCGGTCATTCTGCCATCGGGTCACACGGTGGGTGCGTTGGTCGCTGTCAATGCGCTGGGATCGGCCACCGTGGGTGATAGCGCGCATTTCTGGGCGGCGCCCTTCGAAATGGGGGATGAATTCGGCGGTCTGGGTGTGGCGCGGCACTATCCCGATCCGCATATCGCTGTCACCAAGATCGCCAGCCATGCCAATACGACCATCGGGATTGTCGCAACCGATGCCGATCTGACGCAGGCGCAATGCACGCGCATGGCGACTGCCGCCCATGATGGCTTTGCGCGGGCGCTGGTGCCTGCACATACACCGATGGACGGAGACCTGATCTTTGCCGTATCTACCGGCCTGCGTGGATTGGGTCATCCGATTATCGACACACTTGAGCTTGGCCACGCTGCCGCCACCTGCATGGCACGCGCCATTGCGCGAGCGATGTTCACGGCGGCTTCCCTGCCCGGTGATGTCAAACCCAGTTGGCAAGCCCACCACGGCTAACAGTCGGCGCTGTATCTTGCCAAAAAGTCTCGAACTGCCGATACCCTGTCAACCCAGCAGACGACGGGCCATCGCGCTTTGCGGATCGGCCAGTGCGTCGATCACGTCAAAATGGTGCTTGCCTGCGTCAACGACATGTCCGCATCCCCATGCCTCAGCCAGCCAGCGTGCCTGATCCAGAAAAACCGGGCGTTCCTCCGCGCCGACCCAAACGGTGACGGGAATTGGCAGGCGTTCCACCATGAGCGCCGGACTTTCGGCTGTTGCCGTCGCCTCGTCCAGCTTGAAATCCGCGTTCATGCTGGTGCGCAGCAAGGGGCGCAAGTCAGAGACCGGTGAGATCGGCATGACGTGGCGCAGACGATCCGCCACCACGTCGGGCAATAACCCTGGCTGCAGCATTCGGGCAACCAGATGTCCGCCCGCAGAGTGCCCCGCCAGCACCAAGGGCCCTGACACCATCGCGGCCGCTGCGGTCACGGCCTGCGCGATCTGGCGGGTGATGTCGGC
>NCJR01000429.1 GCA_002282555.1 Rhodobacterales bacterium 34-62-10 | reverse complement strand
GCGCGCGGTTCCCTCCCAAATTCACGCCCTCCACCCAGTTGTCACGGCCCCGCCAGGCCGCAGGACGGGCTTTGCCCTTACCCGCTCTGCCTTTCGGAATGCATGGGCATTCCAAAGATCAGAACAGGAAGGCCCGCCCATTGGCGGAAAGGGGAGAAGACCCGGACCGCGTCACTCGAAGGAGGGTCACAAATGACTGCAGAGAAGTTTGACGTTTATTCCCATATCACCAACCAGATCATTGCTCAGATCGAGGCGGGAACGCCGCCATGGCGTAAGCCGTGGACCGGATCCGGTGCATCGGTCAGCTTGCCAGAGCGGTTCAACGGTGAGGCCTATAGGGGGATCAATATTCTGATGCTGTGGGCAACGGCGATGTCCCAGGGCTTCAGCTCAGCCCGTTGGATGACGTTCAATCAGGCCAAGGTGCTTGGGGGGTATGTCCGCAAGGGCGAGAAATCCGCAACGGTCGTAAAATTCGGCACTGTAGAGCGCGAGGACGAGAGCGGCGAGGAGCGCCAGATCCCTTATGCCAAAGCCTACCGTGTGTTTAACGCTGATCAGATCGAAGGTTTGCCCGCCGCATTCTACATCCTGCCCGATCCGCCACGTGATCTTGGCACAGTGGCCGACTCTGTGTTGGAGGCATTCTTTGCCGCCAGTGGCGCGCAGATCGACGTGACCGAGGAGCCGCGCGCTTATTACAACATCGCAACAGACCGCATCCACATGCCACCGATCGGCACGTTTCACAGGGCGGCGGGGTATTATGGCACCCTTGCGCATGAGTTGACCCACTGGACAGGCTCAACAAAGCGGCTGGACCGTTTGGGTCGGTTCAACGACCGCAAGGCCTATGCGTTTGAGGAGCTGGTCGCGGAAATTGGAAATTGTATGCTTTGCGCACAGATCGGGGTTGAGCCTGAATTCGACCAGAGCGCCGCTTATGTCCAAGGCTGGCTTGAGGCGATGAAGGAAGACAGCCGCACGATATTCCGCGCAGCGTCGGAGGCGCAGAAGGCGGTGGATTTCATCATGGCCCGCACCGCGCACGCCGACCGGATGGCCGCAGAGTAGCAGTCCGCATCGCCGCAATGATCGAGGCCCCCGTCAGTAGGCGGGGGCTTTTTGCGTTGTGCTGTGATCCTGGACGGAGGCGGTTTCAGGGTGACCTGTCGGCGCGCAACCTGAAGGCCACCCGCCGACAGGTCCGGCGCTTCGCGCGGACGGCCATGTCATGCCCGGAAGGTCGTTTGGATACATCGGGTGATGAGTATCAGTACGATCTACAACTAAAAAATGCAGTAGAAACATACACGTTTTCTGCGCTCTGTTGCATCTTGACGATCCTATGTTTGCGTATATACATAAACGATGATAATGATCGTGTGGGATGAACCAAAGCGGCGAACAAACCTCGCCAAGCACGGCTTGGATTTCGCCGATCTGGATGAGGAGTTCTTTCTGGCCTCTCTTGTGATCCCGGCGAACGACGGTCGACACATGGCGATAGGGCGTCTCGCGGATGGAACGATTGCCGTGGTGTTCGCCACCCTCGGAACCGAGGGGGTCTCGGTAATCTCGATGCGCCCCGCCAGTCGCAAGGAAAGGAACTTGCTATGACCCGGAAGCAACCGACTGAAGAACAAATCCAGCGTATGATCGACAGCGATCCTG
>NCJR01000428.1 GCA_002282555.1 Rhodobacterales bacterium 34-62-10 | reverse complement strand
CTCTGACCCGCGTCACCACCGTCGAGTTCGGCGAGGGCGAGACCATCCGCTCGATCATCGCAGGCGACACGGTGGGCTTCCAGTTCGACGGCGTGCCGGGCGGACGCGCCTTCGCAATCAAGCCGGCCGCTTCTGGGGTCGCCACCAACATCACCGTCTACACGAACCGGCGCTCCTACTATTTCCACGTGGTCGAGGCGCGCGAGACCCCGCATTACGTCGTGCAGTTCCGCTATCCCGAGAGCCGCGTTCAACCGGCCCGGGCCGTCGCGGCCGATGCGCCGAACGCGAACTATGCGGTCAGTGGCCAAGAGGAGTTCACACCCACGGCCATCTGGGACGACGGGACCTTCACGTATTTCCGCTTTGCGCGGAACGCGCCGGTCCCGGCGATCTTCCGCTATGCCAATGGCGGCGAGCGGGCGGTGAACAGCACGGCACTCGAGGACGGCGTCATCCGCGTCTCGGGCGTGAACCGGCAATGGGTGCTGCGCCTCGGCGAAGACGAGGTCTGTGTTCAGGATATGGGTGGGCCCTCGTCATGAGCCAGGACACTGAAGACCTCGCCGCGCGCCTTGCGAACCTTGAAGCGACAGGCGACAAGAAGCGCGGTGCCGCGCGGCCCTCCCCGCTGGCCGCCATCCTCGGTGTGGCCGGGATCGTGGCCGTGGGCGGTCTGGCCTGGGCCGCCCTACAGCCATCGCCGGAAGCCCCACTGCCGACCGCAGCTCCGGAAGAGTTCCAGACCACAGGATCGGGCTTTGGGGACCTGGCCCCAATGCCAGTGGTCGAGTCTGCGCCGCCGCCCGCCGAAACGGGCCCCTCTGCGTCGGAACTGGCGCTGATGGAAAGCCTTGCGACGCTGCGCGCGGAACTGGAAGACCTGCGCGCGCGGCCCGTCGAGGCATCGGACAGCGGGGCAGAACAAGCCATCGCCGACCTCACGGCGCAGATCGCGGCGCTGCAGGAGGCCTCGACCGAGGCGCAGCGCGCGCTCGAGCGGCAATTGACCGAACGCGACCGCGAGCTCGACCAGCTGCGCATGGACCTCGAAGTCGCGCGGCTGACCCCGCCTGCCCCCACCGACCTCGGGCCGAACGAGGAAGAGTTGCGGCTCGCCGAACTTGAGCGCCGCCGCATCGCGGAGGCCGAAGCCCGGGCCGAACGCATCGCGTCGCCCATGATCGCGTTTTCCGGGATGGGGGCAGGGACCGACCGAGAAAACAGCTTTGAGGCCGCGCGTCTCAATGAGGACGAAGCCTTCGTGCGTGCGGGCGCCAGACCTGCCGCAGTGACGCGGGCCGAAGTGATCCTGAACCCCCGCAACACCGTCGTGCAGGGCACGATGATCCAGGCCGTGACCGAGACGGCGCTGGACAGCACGCTGCCCGGTGCAATCCGGGCCATCGTCTCGGAAGATGTGCATTCCTTCGACGGCGCGCGGGTCCTGATCCCGCGCGGTGCACGTCTTGTGGGGCGCTATCGCTCCGATGTGGCGCTCGCGCAGTCGCGAGTCATGGTGGCCTGGGACCGCATCATCCTGCCCGACAACCAGACCGTGGAGATCAGCGCCTTCGGCGGAGACGAGCTGGGTCGCACCGGCACCACCGGCTTCGTCGACACCCGCTTTGCGCAGCGCTTCGGCTCCGCCGCGCTGATCTCGCTGATCGGGGCCTTGCCTGCGGC
>NCJR01000427.1 GCA_002282555.1 Rhodobacterales bacterium 34-62-10 | reverse complement strand
GTTTACCATTTTTTAACCTTTGCCCTTCTGTCCGGGCAGGGCGGGGCGACCCTGAGAATTTATTTCAAACTTAAAACATTTATGCTTGAAATATAACCGGAGGCGGATAGGCTTTCATCTGTGACCATGGGGAAGGGGTGAGGCGGAATGAAGATTGCTTGTCTGGGAGGTGGCCCTGCGGGGCTGTATTTCGCCATCTCGATGAAGTTGCGCCAGCCCGAGACGCAGGTGACGGTGTTCGAGCGCAACCGCGCCAATGATACATTCGGTTGGGGTGTGGTGCTGTCGGATGATGCCTTGGGCAATCTTGAGGCCAATGATCCGGTCAGTGCGGCGACGATCCGCGAAAACTTTGCCTATTGGGACGATATCGCGGTGGTGCATGACGGGCATCGCACGGTGTCGGGCGGGCATGGGTTCGCGGGCATCGGGCGGATGAAACTGCTGACGATCATGCAGGAGCGCGCACGGGAGTTGGGGGTTGATCTGCGGTTCGAGACCGAGGTTGGTCCGGTCGAGGATTACGCGAAAGCCTATGATCTGGTGGTGGCGGCGGATGGGTTGAATTCCCGTGTGCGGTCGCAATGGGCGGAGCATTTCAAGCCCGATGTGGATACGCGCCTGTGCAAGTTCATCTGGCTGGGCACGCATCAGAAATTCGACGATGCGTTCACGTTTATTTTTGAGAAGACCCCGCATGGCTGGGTCTGGGCGCATGCCTATCAGTTCGATGACCAGACCGCGACCTTCATCGTGGAATGCACGCAGGAGACCTGGGACAAGTGGGGCTTTGCCGACATGTCCAAGGAAGAAACGGTCGAGACCTGCCGCAAGATCTTTGCGGGGCATCTGGGCGGGCATGCGCTGATGTCGAATGCCAATCACCTGCGCGGATCGGCGGTCTGGATCAACTTCCCCCGGGTGAATTGCGCACATTGGCATCACCAGAATGTGGTGCTGATGGGGGATGCGGCGGCGACGGCGCATTTTTCGATCGGGTCGGGGTCGAGGCTGGCCTTGGACAGTGCGATTGCGCTGGCGACCTATCTGGATACGGAACCCACGCTGGAACAGGCTTTCGTCAAATATCAGGACGAGCGGCGGCTGGATGTGTTGCGGCTGCAATCGGCGGCGCGCAATTCGCTGGAGTGGTTTGAGGAGGTGGAGCGGTATCTGGACCTTGATCCGGTGCAGTTCAACTACTCGCTTCTGACGCGGAGCCAGCGGATTTCCCATGAGAATTTGCGGCTGCGCGACCCGGAGTGGTTGGCATCCGCCGAGCGATGGTTTCAGACGCAGGCGGGGGTGCCTGCGGATGCGCCGCTGCGCGCGCCGATGTTCGCGCCGTTCCGGTTGCGGGATATGGCGCTGGTCAACCGGATCGTGGTGTCACCCATGGCGCAATACAAGGCGGTGGAGGGCTGCCCGACCGATTGGCATTTCGTGCATTATGCCGAGCGTGCCAAGGGCGGTGCGGGGCTGGTCTATACGGAAATGACCTGCGTGTCGCCGGAGGGACGGATCACGCCGGGCTGTCCGGGGCTTTATGCGCCGGAGCATGAGGCGGCGTGGCGGCGGCTGGTGGATTTTGTCCATGCCGAGACGGAGGCCAAGCTGTGCTGTCAGATCGGCCATTCCGGGCGCAAGGGATCGACGCAGTTGGGCTGGGAAAAGATGGATGCGCCTTT
>NCJR01000091.1 GCA_002282555.1 Rhodobacterales bacterium 34-62-10 | reverse complement strand
TCTGCGCATCCGTCAGCCAGAAAAGGTTGCTCATGATCCAGTCTCCTTGCGGAGCCTGAATCATGCCGCGCGGCTGAAATCAATGGGTCCTGACCCTAATGACAGAACGTGGGATGTGCACTGCTGGCTCTAATATGTGATTATCCGTTACCGCCGTCAGCCTCCATGCCGAGAGAATGCTGACCGCCACAAGCACTTTGTGGCTTTGTACGCGCTGGTTCACAATGAGCGCTGCTTATGAGTCGGTGTCGCCGGAATTTCTCGTCTTTTCACCCCGCGCAGCAGCTGAGTTTGGCCACGTCCTTGTCGAAGGTCTGGGCCGCGAGTTTCAGCCCCTCCACCGTGGTCAGATAGGGGAAGATCGTCTCGCCAAGCGCCCGTGCGGTCATGCCGAACTTGAGCGCCATGGCCAGCGTCTGAATGGTGTCCGACCCCTCCGGTGCCGCGATCTGGCCGCCCAGCAGGCGGTCGGTCTCGGCATCCGCGACCAGCTTGATCACACCACGGGTGTCGCGGGCGGCGGCGGCGCGTGCTACATTGTCGAGCGTGATCACGCTGGTCTTGACCTCGTGCCCTGCCACCTTGGCCTCAGCCTCCGACAGGCCGATACCGGCCACTTGCGGGTCGGTGAACACGACCCAGGGCATCGCCGCGTTGTCATAGCGCATCGGCTCCAGTCCAAACGCGTTGTTGACCGCCACCTTGGCACCGTAGGCAGCCATATAGACGAACTGGTCACGGTCGGTGACATCGCCTGCCGCCCAGACACCGGCCCGTGTGGTGGCCATATCGGGGCCGACGTTGACCCGTCCGCTCGCATCGGTCTCGATCCCGAGGTCTTCCAGCCCGAGGTTGTCGGAATTGGCCACCCGTCCTGTGGTCACGACGAGCCGTTCGGCGGTCAGAGGCTCGGTCTTACCATCCCGTTCGACAGTCAGAGTGACACCGTCCGCACCTTTCGCTACCGAGACGTAGGAAAGTCCGGTCTCGACCGCGATGCCTTCGGCCTTCAGCGCTTGCGCAAGTGCCTCGGCTACCTCCGGCTCGGCGCCGGGCAGCAGACGCGAGCGGGTTATCAGCGTGACTTTCACCCCCAGTCTAGAGGCCATCTGCGCCAGCTCGCAGCCGATATATCCCCCGCCCAGCACCATGATGCTTTCAGGGCGGTCGGGCAGAGTCAGCAGCCCCCAGGAATCCAACACCTCCACGGCCTCGATGCCGTCAATTGAAGGCATATGCGGGCGCGAGCCGGTGGCGACCAGGACGCGCGGGGCGGATATCACCCGTCCGCCGACCGCGACGCCGCCGTCGACCAGCCGCGCGGCACCTTCCTCGATATAGGTGACGTTCTCATAGGCGGGCAGCAGGTCGATATATTTCTTCTGTCGCATCTCCTCGACCAGATCGGCAGTGCCTTTCACCACGGCACCCCAGTCCACGGCATGGGCGCAAGGCGAGATGCCGGGGAACCGGGCCGCCGACGCGCCGCCATGGACCGCCTCGGCGGCGCGGATCATCGCCTTGGACGGCACGCAGCCGACATTGACGCAGGTGCCGCCGATGGTGCCGTGGCCGACCATGGCCACCCGTTTGCCGGCCTCGGCCGCGGTGATCGAGGCGGAGAACCCGGCGGAGCCGGCACCAACGACAATGAGATCGTAGTTGTCATCGCGGGTTTTGCTGGGAGTGCAGCAATCGTCTTTCGTTACAGTTTGGTCCATTGGTTTTTCCTTAGCTTGCGATCGGTATCGCGACACGGCCCCGATCAATAATTTTGAATCACACCATCGAACCGATGTCGGAGGCGTAACTGGGATAAGCGAAAATCATCGCCTTGATCTGATTGGCGGTCTGTCCGGTGCCCATGGCCATGGCAAACAAGTTGATCTGTTCCTCGGATCCCGGCCCGATCAAATGCGCGCCGAGGATCATACCACTGCCCTGTTCGACAAGAAGCTTGAAACCTGTGTGTTTCGCACCGACGCGCAGCGAGGAATACCAGCCTTCGGTCTTTTCGAAATGCACATCGAATTTCAGCCCCTGTTCCCTGGCCGCCGCTTCCGACAAGCCGACGGTGGCCACCATCGGCAGGGTGAAGACCACGGACGGGACCGGCGGATACTTAATTTGCCGCGCGTCCTCTCCGGCCAGAAGATTCTTGCCCGCGATACGTCCCTCTGCCGCCGAGACAGGCGTCAGGTTCAGCCCGCTATCGGCGCAGTCACCGGCGGCAAAGATCGCCGGGTTGGTGGTGCGCATCGCGTCGCTCACCTTGATGCCGCGGCGCGTGTATTCGACACCTGCGGCCTCAAGGTTGAGGCGGTCGATATTCGGCACCCGGCCCGTCCCATGCACCACCAGGTCGCAGGTCACGGTTTCGGTGCCGTCGGGACGTTCCACTGTCACGACAAACTCTTCGCCCTGCTTCTCGATCTTCGCCACATTCGCCTTGGTGCGCAAGTCGATGCCAAGTTCCTCGGTGCCTTCGACCAGCATCGCGACCAGATCAGGATCGAAGTTGCCCAGGGGGCGGTCCATCATCTCGAGCACGGTCACTTCGCTGGCCCCGGCGCGTTTGACGATATGCGCGAATTCCATCGCGATGAAGCCGCCGCCGACAAAGGCGATGCGGTCGGGCCGCTCGGGCAGTTCCAGGAACTCGGTGCTGGTGGTCAGATGCTCTTCGCCGGGGATGTTCAGCGTCATCGGCCGCGCGCCGGTGGCGATATGGAAATGTTTCGCGGTCAAGGTCTCGCCGTTCAACTCGATCGTATCGGGGCCGGTAAACCGCGCCTCCCCGTGCAGGACGTCAATCCCCGCCTTTTCCATTCCGCCTTCGACGCGCGGCGGCATATTGTCGGTGAAGCTGCGCTTGAAGGCGATCATGTCGGGCCAGTTGACCGACGGCTGCGCCACCAGCCCCTTGCCCTTCATGTTTTCCGCCCATTCGACACCCTCGGTGACCGCGATCAGCATCTTCTTGGGGTCGCAGCCGCGCAGGGCGCAGGTGCCGCCATGGGGTTCGATATCAATACTGGCGACGCGCCAGCCTGCATCCGCCGCCATCCGGGCGACGCCATTTCCAGCGGTGCCGCCGCCGATCACGATGAGATCATAGGTCCCGGTCATGGCTGTTCCTTTCCTTGTGTCCGTATCTCTTGATCTGGTTCACTGCTGACCACCTTCCATGTTTTCCGCCGCAACCAGACCGGATTTTCGGAGCCAGAGCGCACATCCCGCCACCGGCAATGCGGCGGCGACCGATATCCGCAGGGCAAAGCGGAACTCCAGCCAGAACAGCAGTGCCGAAAGAGCAACTGCCATGCCGATGAGAAGCGCTTTCGGGTTCCGCCCCGGTCTGCCGGCTTGCAGCCACAGGGCATATGCAACCACACCCAGCGAGGCGAAGAGCATCGGGAAAAGCGCGTAGTCGAGCCAGCCGACAATGGCCGAAAGCCCCACCCCGGCCACGATCACCACCAGAAACGGCGTGAAGCAACAGATCGCCGTAACGACGCTGCCGATGAGGCCGCGCCGCAGAAGCGTCGTGGGTTCATCATTCATGTCTGTCATGCTCTCTCCGGCTCCGGGTGCGGGTCTGTGGGCGTGATCAGGAATCGCCGGACTCAACGATTTCCGCCGGATAGCCGGTGGCGCGGATTGCTTCGACAATCATGCCCGGATCGGCGGCCTCGTCGTCATAGGTGACCACAAAGATGCCCGTACCGTATTCCTCCCCCTCGGTGAATTCGACGATATCTACCGTCGGAACATCGCGCATCGCCGCCGCTACGGTAAAGGAACAGGTCGGACATGACAGTTCGCTGACGCCGACAGCGATGCGCTGTTCGGCGGCGCTGGCGGGGAAAGCTGCGAGAGTTCCAACAACCGCGAGGGCAAGATGGAGTGACTTCATGGGTTTGGCCTTTCAATAGGACAGAAGGTATGGTGTGAGATAGGGAAAGATCATCGCTACGGCGACAATCGCGCTGGCGAGCCAGAGGACGGATCGCATCAGTGTCCGGTTCACGGGACGCGCGCAGGTACCATCGGCGCAGGCCTCGGACGGGATCGGGCGGTAGGCCTTGTAAAAGCCGTAGCCGATGAAGGCGGCACTCAGTGCGAAGGTGATCCATTTGTACTGGTAGAGAACGCCCAGCTGCGCAATGAACACGCCGGTCACGCCGAAGCTCACCAGCACCAGCGGCAGGATGCAGCAGGTGGTCATCGCCAGCGCTCCGAATGCGCCAAGCCCGGTTGTCGCCCATGCCTTTTTGTCGGCACCCGATGTTTCGTCGAATGCCGTTTCCCGGCCTGCGGATGTGGTTTCAGTCATGGTTCGAATCGTCCTTGCCTCAGTTATGATTTCAACCTAGTGTCTGTAGTTGGTACAGGCTCAAGGGGGTGAATATGAAAAATCATCACAAACCAGTGAAGATCATTCGGCGCGGAGGTCTGGCCAAACTGACCGGATGCAACCTCGAGACCATTCGCTACTACGAGACCATCGGCGTCATGCCTGAGCCGCCACGCTCCAGTAAGAACTACCGCGTCTACGATGACAGTCATGTCACGCGGCTGCGCTTTATTATGCGTTCGCGCGAATTGGGGTTCACGCTGGAAGAGGTTCGCGATCTCTTGGCGCTTGTCGATGGTGGCGCTCAGACCTGTGGCGAAGTGCAAGTTCTTGCGAATACGCATCTCACTTCTATTCGCACCAAGATTGCAGATCTCAAACGAATCGAACACGTCCTGACTTCGACGGTGGCGCAATGCACGGGCGACGACGTACCCGAGTGTCCCGTAATTGACGCGCTGACGGAAGTGGCATGAAAGACGTCACTTGAGAATGTCCACACCAATTAACCAGACGGCCAAGGGAACCGGTGCCGTCGCTAGGATCACGGTAACCAAGATAAAGGGCAGTGAGAACAACCGGCTCAGCCCTGCAACCAGCAATATCCCACCACCTCCACCAATCAAGCTATTGCCGGGCAGGTTGATCAACACGGCCAGCAGCACATAGCGATACCGCAATATCCATCGCCCAATCCAGCGCGGCACAGCCGCATTGAGGTACTCTAGCCTCTCTTGACGGCTCATCACCTTCATCGCGTCTACAAAGGCGCAAGCGCGGTGAAGCCCCATTGTGTCCAAAAACTTGCACGGCAATGTTGTCGCGAAGGCCCACCCGATTGCGAAAGAAATCAACAATCCCGCAACAGTCGCAGCATGAACGAAGGGCGCGATCACCGATCCTTGCATGATGAGGAGTGCGATCCCGATTTCCACACCGGGGACAAATGGAATTGCCAGTAGCAAGGCGTAGACGACGAGGGCAGCAACGCCGACCCAGACCCCTGATGACAATCCGGCATCAAGCTGTCCTTCGATAAGTTCGGTAAAACCCTTTCCAAGCAGGAAATTGAGCAGCAAGCCTGCAGCGATCAATACGGACCAGCGCAGAAAAGAAGTAAGCCGCGACGTCGACTTGGGTAGGGTCAGGATGCATTGATTTCGCTCGCACAGCATGATTCACCGCTCGGAAAATGGAGCAGTGATATGAGCGATCTTTTCTGGCTGACCGACGCGCAGATGGCCCGTCTGGCTCCCTTCTTTCCCAAGTCACACGGGAAGCCCCGGGTAGATGACAAGAGGGTGCTGAGCGGGATTATCTTCATCAATCGCAATGGCTTGCGGTGGCGCGATGCGCCTGCTGCCTATGGTCCTCACAAGACGCTCTACAGCCGGTGGAAGCGTTGGAGCGAGAAGGGGATCTTCGCGCGGATGATGGCCGGGCTGGCGGCAGAACACGGCGAGAAGACGACCGTGATGATCGACGCGACGTATCTTAAAGCCCACCGAACGGCGACCAGTATGGCCGCCAAAAAAGGGGGCGTGGTCGCCTGATCGGTCGAACCAAAGGCGGCATGAACACCAAGCTGCACGCCATCTGCGACAGTCAGGGACGACCGATCGACCTGTTCGTCACCGCCGGACAGGTCAGATGGAGTGGTTGCCGCCCTCCCTAGACGGCATCGCAATGTGTCAAGGTCGTGGTGTTTAACGCCATGCGCAGAGGAGAACGGCAAGATGAAGAATATGATGATTGGGGTCGATCTGGCAAAGACAGTTTTCCAGGTTCATGGTGCCCTGCGAACGGGGGAGGTCCAGTTCCGCAAGAAGCTGACGCGGATGCAATTCCCGGCCTTTATGGCGCAGCAAGAGCCCGGCATGGTCATTTTCGAGGCGTGCGGCAGCGCGCATTTCTGGGCCCGTGAGATGGAAGCTCTTGGGCACGAGGTAAAGCTGATCGCACCGCAATATGTGCGCCCCTTTGTGAAGCGGCAGAAAAATGATGCGGCCGATGCCGAGGCGATCGTTATTGCGGCACGCCAGCCCGAGATGCGCTTTGTGCAGCCCAAGACAGTCGAGCAGCAGTCTTGCGCGGCCGTCTTCCGTGCTCGGGAACGCCTGGTGCATCAGCGGACCGCCGATGTGAACGCATTACGAGCGCTGCTGTATGAGCATGGTCATGTGTTTCCCATTGGGATGTCTTACCTCAATCGCATGACGGCACTTGTGCAGGATGAGACCGCTGACTTGCATGCGCTGATCCGGGAAGAGTGCTTGGACCTGCTCGTGCAGATTGCAGAGAAAACTGCACGTATCATAGAGCGCACGGCGAAGCTCAAGACGCTGGCCGCCCAGTCAGACAGAGCACGCCGGCTCCAGACGATGCCAGGTGTTGGACCGCTGACGGCTGTTGCCGTCGAAGCGTTCGGTCCCGACATGGTGGACTTTAAAACCGGGCGCAACTTTGCGGCCTGGCTGGGCCTTGTGCCTCGGCAATATTCTTCCGGAGGCAAGGAGCGCCTTGGTCGTATGACCAAGGCTGGTCAGGCCGATATCCGACGCCTGTTGATTATCGGCGCAATGTCGCGACTGAACTGGCTTGGACAGCGCACCATTGTAGAGGGTAGCTGGCTATCACGCATGCTGATGCGCAAACCCAAGATGCTGGTCGCGATCGCGCTCGCCAATAAGATGGCCCGCCAGATCTGGGCGATGCTGACAAAGAATAAAGATTACACAGATCCGGCAATGGCGGTCGTGGCATGATGCTCATGTCGAACCGCTAGGGCCGGTGCCGAGGGGAGTGTGAGAAGACGACGACCTGAATGGGCAAAATGATCGAACAGATCTGGATTGGGAAAACCAGTTAATCGCTACGAGCATTGAGCTCGAAAGTCAGATTTGGACCCAATCTGCTGATCACCATCCCGGCCCGCGGCTTCTGGAAACGCCGCATCATGAAGGCCTGACAGAAGTTCGCACTCGATCACACGCTAATAGGGTCAAAAGCTTCTTGCACTACGGGCGGCAACCACAGAAGTGATTACATCGGCGCACGGGCCCTGCTGAGCGGCCTGCCAAAGGTCAAATGGCTACTCGGGGATCGCGGCTATG
>NCJR01000426.1 GCA_002282555.1 Rhodobacterales bacterium 34-62-10 | reverse complement strand
GGAAAGAAAGCCAGGGCGGATCATAGGCATAGCTGAATCGTTGCAAGCCCAGCCGTCAAGTCACCAAATTCGGCTTATGCGGGACTCGGAGTATAGCGCCATTGCCCGCGCCGCTCTGCATTCTTCTGTACCGGTCAGGTCAAAATACGAATTGCATTCGTGCCCTGATCTCTTTTCCGTTCTCGCCGCTGGCCTGCTTGCCTTCCATGTAGCTCAGACCAAGGCGAACGGCGTTGTTCGGGTAATAGTTGATGCCGACGGTGGTTTGCTTACCCTCTGTCGTACCAAGACCGACATCGCTGAACTTGCCGTATCCGTCCTCGTAGCGAAGCACTGCTTCCCATGCACCTTTCGAACTGCTTGGCTTCACCCGCTTGAACACGCCGTTGCTGTAGGGACGGCTTTCACCGGTCAGAATCCATCCTGCCTGAATGTAGTATCCGTCCACATCAACCCCGCCCGTGTCAGCGTTGAAGTATTCGGCCTGCGTGTGAAAGGGCCCCGATGCGGCCGCCAATTCGATGTTGTACGCATCGGTTTCGTTGGCAGGCAGAGCGGCATCACGGCTGGTAAAGCCGGCGCCAAGATGCAAGACCAGATCATCGGTCTGGATCGGGGCATAGGTAACGCGGCCGGTGATGGCCGTATTGCCGAAATCATCGCTGCCGTTGCCGGCCGCCTCGAAAACGCCCAGGCCGTAGGTCCAGTTGTCACCTGCACCGTGCAGTTGCACACCGGCGTTGCGGCCGGGCGCGTAGAATTCGGTCAGGGCCGAGCGTTCAAGCGATGATATGTCCTTCGAACTGGTAAGTAGCTCAAAGCCAAACGGTTCTTTTTGCTTACCCACTGTGATCCGGGCCATCTTGCCAAAACCGGTGTAGCGCAGATAGAGATCTTCGGCGCTGCCGCCGCCGGTACCGCTTTCGGCGAGATTGAACTGTGCCTTGAAGGCCCAGTCGAGATATTTACCCTCGAAAAAAATCCGTGCGCGACGCACATCGAAATCATCGCTCTTACCGCTGATGTCGGAATCGGTCGAATCGTAATCCCACTGCAGGCGCCCCCCCACCCGGAAAGACGCGGTACCATCAGCATTCTTGAAGGTTATCCCGCTCCCTGCCTTGAGGTTGAAACCAGAGGTTTCGTCGGCCTGCGCGACGCCCGCCGCAGCGGCGAGCAATGCCGCCGGTATAAACTTCATTTTCATTTCGTGTTCTCCAATTCTGTCAGGAAAATGCCATCGAGGCATCCGCAAGAGTCTCTTTCGCCCGGGTATCCGGCGGGGCTACAGGCTGGCGAATCCCGCCAAAGACCCTTGCCGCTGAATGGCAGGCGATTGTTACAGAATTATGACGGTTTCGGGCATCGCTTGGCTTCGCTTTTGGCCAGCGCGCAGACCGAAGCGGACGGCTTCTGAACGGGAATACACGCGCAGGGCCGACCCCAATTCGGCTCTTTTGTTTGCAGTGTCATGGTGGCTGGCCGGACTGAGTTGAGCAAAGTGTAACGATCCGGGTCTGGTCGCGTCCTCTTGTTTGCTGTCTGCTGACCACTCGCCCCTACGAATTGACCGCATTGCAGAATCTTCTAGTCTGAAATGGCTCTGATGATGTGACCGCCCCCCGACGGCATCAATGTGCCAAGGTGGGTCTGCGATGATCCACAAAGGAGGACGGTCATGTCGGAGATTATCACGGT
>NCJR01000425.1 GCA_002282555.1 Rhodobacterales bacterium 34-62-10 | reverse complement strand
CTGTTCTGCAACACATTCCCGTCTCGTGACCTTAAAGGCCGCCCTATCCTGATAGGTGACCTGCTCCAAAGTCTGAGCCGCGTCTTCTTTGGTCGCAAAATACAGGTTCCGGAAAAAGGCATCATTGCGCGCACGTCCGGGGTCCATCCACGGTTTCTCGCGCTCACTGAGATCGAATTCCAATGGGTACTTCTGCGAAAATTGCTCTCGCACGGTTGGGTTTTGCAACCGGTCTGAAGCAAGCAAGCCACGATCTACGCCGATCGGCAGGCGCGTTCCGTTCTCAAAGTGGACGCTTCCATCGACAATCACCAATGAGGGATAGGCTAGCATCAAAGCCGCCTCAACTAGATCAATACCCTCTACAGATGAGAGGTCTATCGCAAGGAAATCTACTGCTGCGCACGTGTCACGAGCATGTACGGCGCTAGCTACCATAGAGACACACAAGACCGAGATCGTGAACTTTGTAAAACGCCGAAACATGGCTCCCCCTTCGTCCTGCAATATTGCTTAGGGTCAGGACTCATTCTCTCGTCATAGCCAGAACATGACGGTTGCGGCGAGGGCGACGGCGGAGAGGAAGACCTTCGGGCACCTGTCGTAGCGCGTGGCAACCCTGCGCCAGTCCTTCAGGCGGCCGAACATGATCTCGATCCTGTTGCGGCGTTTGTAGCGGCGCTTATCGTATTTGACAGGCTTGCCGCGCGACTTCCTGCCCGGGATGCAGGGCTTTATCCCCTTGTCTTTCAACGCATCTCTGAACCAGTCGGCATCATAGCCGCGGTCGGCAAGCAGCCATTCTGCAGATGGCAAGCTATCCAGCAGGGCCGCAGCACCCGTGTAGTCGCTGACCTGGCCTGCGGTCATGAAGAAGCGGATCGGACGTCCATCGGCATCGGTAACGGCGTGCAGTTTGGTGTTCATGCCGCCCTTGGTCCGGCCGATCAAACGACCCCTCTGATCGCTTGGCCCCCCTTTTTCGACCGCAGGCTGGTCGCCGTGCGGTGCGCCTTCAGATAGGTCGCGTCGATCATCACCGTCCTCGGAACGGCCGCCTCGGAGGCCAGCCCCTCCATCATCCGGGCAAAGACACCCTTGTCGCCCCATCGCTTCCAACGGTTGTAGAGGGTCTTGGGTGGACCATACTCCTTCGGTGCATCACACCACCGCAAGCCATTGCGATTGATGAAGATAATGCCGCTCAGCACTCGCCGGTCATCGACACGCGGCTTGCCATGGCTCTTGGGAAAGAATGGTTCCAGACGGGCCATCTGCGCATCCGTCAGCCAGAAAAGGTTGCTCATTGATCGGTCTCCTTGCGGAGGCTGAATCATGCCGAAAAAGGAAGATCAATGGGTCCTGACCCTAGGTACCTTACCCCGGTTTCACCACAGGACAATAACATGATACTGTGGTCTATTTCGAAGTTTCGGTTCTCCGTATATGCGCCTGCTCTTACATGACGGCTACTAAGCTGATTTTATGAGATGATTTCTTCACAAAGTTTTTGTAACAGAGCTAGTGTCATGTTGGTCGTAAGCATCCGGCGTAGGCCACAGCGAGGTCAACGCGCGCGGTCGCGGTCCATTTCGATGAACTCTTGCAGGTTTTCAATCCCGAACGGAGTGAAGGCGATGACGCTGTCGTCGCCAGGGCCGTAGACCCAGATCACTCCATCTTCGGTTTCCATGTCGAT
>NCJR01000424.1 GCA_002282555.1 Rhodobacterales bacterium 34-62-10 | reverse complement strand
TCCATTGCGCCATGGCCTCAAAAGGCGGCAAGACCCTTTCCTGGGACAAGGAAAACGCCCGCTATAAGCGCCTCTCCACCGAAGACTATGAATTCGGCGCCAAGGGCGTTCTGGTGGCCTCCTACCGTATTGCGTCGCTTTCCGCAGAAGGCATGGCAAATCTTCCCGAGCTGGAAGATGGCGAGCGCGGCGTGATCACGCTGACGGCCTCTGTCGCCGCCCAGGATGGCCAGATCGGACAGGTCGTGTACGGATCATGCAAGGCGGGCGTCAACGGCCTCGTTCTGCCGATGGCGCGTGACCTGATGGATATCGGCATCCGCGTCAACTCCATCATGCCGGGCATCTTCGCCACTCCGCTGATGCTGCGCGCATCCGACAAGGTGCTGAACAGCCTTGCTTCTTCAGTCCCCTTCCCCAAGCGCCTCGGCAAGCCGGAGGAGTATGGCTCTCTGGTGCTGGAACTGGTACGCAACACCTATTTCAACGGCCAGTGCCTGCGCCTTGATGGCGGCATTCGGATGGCGCCTCGTTAACGGGTTACTCGCGGCAGCTCCTGCCCCTACGGCACGGGGCCGCTGCGCCTGGGCCTTGTTTGTGAAGCCCCGCAACCTTTATGGTTGCGGGGTTTTTCTTACTCTGCGCTGACTTCTCCCCCAATCCGCGCAATCTCCGTGAGGAGAAGATCCAGGTCGCTTTCCCGGGTCCGGTGGTTCGTCAGGTTGATGCGGATGGCGAGCCGCCCCTTGAGCCGCGTTGTTGATGGCGCCGCAATGCCACTTTCCTGCAGGCGCAAGACGATTTCCTCGTTCAACGCGTCGAGCGCGGCATCCTCCATGCCTTCCGGGCGAACGCGGAAGCAGCAGATATTGAGCCGCGCCGGGGCAAGCAGTTCGAAGCGTGGATCGGTCGCCACTTTGTCTGAGAGATATTTGGCTTGCGCGCAATTGCGGGCAATGGCGGCGCCAAGGCGTTCTGTTCCGAAGCCGGCAATCTGGGACCAGACCTTCAGCGCACGGAATCCCCGTGACAACTCCGGCCCATACTCAACTGGCCAGGGATTGCCTGCGGCGATGCCGCGCTCGGTGCCTTTCAGATAGTCAGGACGATCGGAAAAGGCATGACGGTGATGGGCTTCATCACGCACCAGAACGCAGCCTGCATCATAGTTCACATGCAGCCATTTATGGAAATCGAAGGCGATGGAATCGGCATGGCTAATGGCGGCAAACCGGCTGGCATGATCGGGCGAGAGGCGCGCCAGCGCCCCAAAGGCACCATCGACATGGAACCAGAGGCCCTCGGCCTCCGCAATCTCGGAAAGCTCCGCTAGCGGATCGGTTGAGCCGGTATTGACGGTGCCGGCTGTGCCGATGATGAGGAAAGGTGTGAGGCCCGCGGCGCGGTCTGCCTGGATAGCGGCGCGCAAAGCGCCGGCATCCATTTCATAGGCATCATTGACCGGGATACGCCGAAGGGCATCAGTGCCCAGGCCCAGAATGTCAAAAGCGCGGGGATTGCAGGCATGGGCTTCCGTCGAGGCATATCCCACCAGCCGGTCGCCGCAGATGCCTTCTTTCCGGCTACGGAACTCCAACGCGGCGTCGCGCGCGGTCTTTACCGCGATGACGGTGGCAAGCGATGTGCCCGAAACGATGAGGCCGCTGGCAGTCTCGGGAAATCCGAACATCTCGCGGCAC
>NCJR01000423.1 GCA_002282555.1 Rhodobacterales bacterium 34-62-10 | reverse complement strand
GGAAAGCCGCCCGGCGGCTGGCCCAGATTGCCGCGCATCATGTCGATCACGGAATCGGGGAAGGACACGTCCACGGCGGGGTCCTCCACCTGCGCGCGGGTCAGGCCCTGGCTGACCATCATCAGGGCCATGTCGCCCACAACCTTGGAGGAGGGCGTGACCTTGACGATATCGCCGAACATCTTGTTCACATCGGCATAGGTGCGGGCCACTTCGGGCCATCTGTCCTCGAGCCCCAGGGAGCGCGCCTGCGCCTTGAGGTTGGTGAACTGACCGCCGGGCATTTCGTGCAGGTAGACTTCGGAGGCCGGGGCAGACAGCCCCGATTCAAAGGCCACATATTGCGCGCGGACCTGATCCCAATAGCCCGAGATTTCGCGCACGCGTTCCATGTCCAGCCCGGTGTCGCGGGGCGTGTGGCGCAGCGCTTCGATGATCGAGCCAAGGCAGGGCTGCGAGGTGCCGCCCGAGAACGCGTCCATGGCGGCGTCCACCGCATCCACGCCCGCATCGGCGGCGGCCAGGATGGTGGCGGCGGCGATGCCGCTGGTGTCATGGGTGTGGAAATGCACCGGGATCGTCAGCTCATCCTTCAGCGCCTTGACCAATATCCGCGCCGAGGCCGGTTTCAGCAGCCCCGCCATATCCTTCAATCCAAGGACATGGGCACCCGCCGCCTCAAGCTCCTTCGCCATGGCGACATAGTATTTCAGGTCGTATTTGGCGCGGTCGGGGTCAAGGATATCGCCGGTGTAGCAGATCGAGGCTTCGCAGATGCGTTCTTCGGCCAGCACCGCATCCATGGCGACGCGCATGTTTTCGACCCAGTTGAGGCTGTCGAACACGCGGAACACATCGACGCCGGTTTCGGCGGCCTGACGCACGAATTCCTGCACCACATTGTCGGGGTAGTTGGTATAGCCCACGCCGTTCGAGGCGCGCAGGAGCATCTGGGTCAGCAGGTTCGGCATGGCGCGACGCAGATCGCGCAGGCGTTGCCACGGACATTCCTGCAAGAAGCGGTAGGCCACGTCGAAGGTGGCTCCGCCCCAGCATTCCACGCTGAAGAGTTCGGGCAGGTTCGCGGCATAGGCGGGGGCCACGCGGATCATGTCGATGGACCGCATCCGGGTGGCGAGCAAGGATTGGTGCCCGTCGCGCATGGTGGTGTCGGTCAGCAGAAGGCGTTGCTGCGCCAGCATCCAGTCGGCCACGGCCTTGGGGCCTTCCCGCTCCAGCAGGGTTTTCGTGCCTTCGCGCAGGCCGCCGGGGATGGATTTCGGCGGGCGTGGGGGCCGCGCCTCGGCGGGTGGTTTGGGACGGCCTGCGGTTTCGGGATGCCCGTTGACGGTGATATCCGCGATATAGGTCAGGATCTTGGTCGCGCGGTCGCGGCGCTTGTGGAACTGGAACAGGTCCGGCGTCTCGTCGATGAATTTGGTGTGGTATTCGTTGTTCAGAAAGGTCGGGTGTTTCAGCAGGTTTTCGACAAAGGCGATGTTCGTGCTGACGCCGCGGATACGGAATTCGCGCAAAGCGCGGTCCATCCGGGCAATCGCGGCTTCGGGCGTTTGTGCCCAGGCGGTGACCTTTTCCAGCAGGCTGTCATAAAAACGCGTGATCACCGCGCCCGAATAGGCGGTGCCGCCATCCAGACGGATGCCCATGCCCGTGGCCCCGCGATAGGCGGTGATGCGGCC
>NCJR01000090.1 GCA_002282555.1 Rhodobacterales bacterium 34-62-10 | reverse complement strand
GTAGATGCGGCAGATCGGGGCGCCTCCGCCGCGATCGGCAATTTCGACGGGGTCCATCTGGGCCATCGCTCGGTGATCGACATGGCCCGTGCGGCAGCGGCGCAGATCGGCGCGCCCCTGGGCGTGATGACATTCGAGCCGCATCCGCGCCAGTTCTTTGCCCCCGATGCCCCCCCTTTCCGCCTGATGAGCCGCGAGGCGCGGGCGCATCGGTTGGAAAAGCTGGGGGTGGACCGGCTTTATGAGCTGAATTTCAACGCCGGCATGTCATCGCTAACCCCGCGCGATTTCGCGCAGCGGGTGATTGCGGATGGTCTGGGCCTGAAACACATCGTCATCGGCGCGGATTTCTGCTTTGGCAAGGGGCGCGCGGGCACGGCGCAGGATCTGGTCGCCTTCGGGGCCGAGATGGGCTTTGGCGTGACCATCGCGCAACTGCTGGAGGGAAGCGCCGGGGCGGTATCCTCAACCGCGATCCGCAACGCGCTGACCGAGGGGCAGCCGCGCGAGGCCGCCGCCATGCTGGGCCATTGGCACCGGATCGAGGGCCGCGTGATCACCGGCGATCAGCGGGGCCGCGAATTGGGCTATCCCACCGCCAACATGTCCATCGACGGGCTGCATCCGCCGCGGTTTGGCGTCTATGCCGTGCTGGTCGATGTGCTGGAAGGTCCGCACAAGGGCAGCTACCACGGCGCGGCCTCGATGGGGGTGCGGCCGATGTTCGGGGTGAACAAGCCCAATCTTGAGACATTTCTGTTTGATTTCAAAGGCGATCTTTACGGCGTGCCGCTGTCGGTGGGGTTGGTGGAGTTCCTGCGCCCCGAGGCGAAGTTCGACAGCCTTGACGCGCTGATCACCCAGATGGATGCCGATTGCGACCGCGCCCGCACCATTCTGGCCGCGCTATGAGCGATCCGATCCAGCGCGATGGTCTGCGCCCCCGGTTCTGGGAGAAATATCCCATCGACCGGCTGACACAGGCCGAGTGGGAGGCGCTGTGCGACGGTTGCGGCAAGTGCTGTCTGAACAAGCTGGAGGATGAGGAGACGGGCGAGGTGGCCCTGACCCGCGTTGCCTGCCGCCTGCTGGATGACAGCACCTGCCGCTGCGGGCAATATGCGACGCGGCACCAATTCGTGCCGGAATGTATCGTGCTCAGCCCCAAGAACATGGACAAGAACGCCTATTGGATGCCCGAAACCTGCGCTTACAAGCTGCTGTGGCAGGGCAAGCGTCTCTATGACTGGCATCCGCTGATTTCGGGCGATCCGCAATCGGTGCATGATGCGGGCGTGTCCGTGCAGGGGATCACGATCCCGGAATTCGAAGTCCCGGAAGAGGACTGGGAAGATTATATCATAGAGGAGCCGACCTGATGTTTTTTGCCTCCGACAATGCGGGCCCCGCCCATCCCCAGGTGATGCAGGCGATGGTGGATGCGAATACGGGCTTTGCGATGCCTTACGGCAATGATCCGATCATGGTCGAGGTCCGCGCCCGGCTGCGCGCGATATTCGAGGCACCCGAGGCGGCGATCTATCTGGTGGCCACGGGGACGGCGGCCAATTCGCTGGCGCTGGCCACATTGGGCGAGCCGTGGCAGACGGTGTTCTGCTCGCCCGTCGCCCATATCCACGAGGATGAGTGCAACGCGCCCGAGTTCTATTCCGGCGGGGCCAAGCTGACTTTGGTGGGTGACAGTGACAAGATGACGGCAGCGGCCTTGCGCGCGGCGATCTTGGCCGAACAGACACGCGGTGTGCATGGGCCGCAGCGCGGGCCGGTGTCGATCACCAACGTGACCGAGCGGGGCCGGGTCTATACCTGCGACGAGATAGCGGGCCTGTCTGCCGTGGCAAAGGAATACGGCCTGCCCGTGCATCTGGACGGGGCGCGCTTTGCCAATGCGCTGGTCGCACTGGGCTGCACGGCGGCCGAGATGACGTGGAAAGCCGGCGTCGATGCGGTCAGTTTCGGCGGCACCAAGAACGGCTTGCCGGGGGTCGAGGCGGTGATCTTTTTCGATCCGGCCAAGGCCTGGGAATTCGAGCTGCGGCGCAAGCGGGGCGCGCATCTGTTTTCCAAGCACCGCTACCTGTCGGCGCAGATGCTCGCCTTTCTGACCGATGATCTGTGGCTGCACTCAGCACAGCGCGCCAATGCCAATGCCGCGCGGCTGATCAAGGGGTTGAAGGCGATCCCGGCGGCGGGTTTCCTGCACGAGCCGCAGGCCAACATGGTTTTCGCCACCCTGCCCCGCGCCACGCATCAACGGCTACACGATGCGGGGGCGGTCTATTACATCTGGTCAGGCGCGCTGGAGGGCGATGATCCGGCCGAGCCTTTGGCGGCGCGGTTGGTCTGCGACTGGTCCATCGGCCATGATCAGATTGACGCGTTCCTGACGCTTGCGGCGGGCTGACCGGCCCCCGTTTCTTCTTGCGTCAAATATCCATACCCGGCCCGCACCAAGCGGATCAGGTGATGGGAACGCCTTGCAGGAAGGTCCGCGCGACCTCTGCCACCTCAGCGGGATGGGTGATCGGGGCCATGTGCCCCGCGCCCGCAATCGCCGCCTGTTGCGCCTGCGGGATGCGGCGGGCCAGACCGTCATTGATCGCGGCAATCGCTTCGGGGCTGTCACCGCCCCGGATCAACAGGACTGGACAGGTGATCGCCGCCAGTTTGCCGCCTGACAAGATCCCGGCGCAATCGCCATAGATCGCGGGCGCGCCTGCGTCGATCAGGTGGATGCGCGCGGCCATGGCCTGCTGCTGCGCGGGCGGCAGGCGATCCCAGCCACGGCCATCGCCCCAGACGGATGTGAAGGCCCGTGCCGCGGCCATCCGGTCGCCCGCCCGCAACGCTTCGCGGTAAGCGCGCATATGGGCGTCATCCTGCACCTGCAATGCGGGGCGGTCCTGCACGGCAACGGCAAAGAAGACCGGCTCGATCAGCACCAGCGAGCGCACCAGATCGGGACGCTCGACCGCCAGCCGGATCGCCACGGTGCCGCCGAAGGAATGGCCGATGATGTCGGCAGGCCCCTGCCCGGCATGGTCCAGAAGGTCGGCGGCCATGGCCGTGCTGACGCCCTGAATATCCGATACCCCGTCCCAATCCGCGCTGCGGCCATGGCCGGGCAGGTCATAGGCGATGGCGGTGATCACATCATCAAGGGCTGCGACCATGCGCGACCAGCCGCCCGCGTGACCCAGTGAGCAATGGATCAAAAGCGCCTGACGCGGGCCGTTGCCCGCCGTGATCCAATGGGTCGGCACGCCGCCCCGGATGTCCTGCGGCATGTCAGAGATGGCCTGCCAGATGCGCGTCCAGATCATCAAGCCGGTCCTGTCCCCAGAACCGCTGCCCGCTATCGACCAGATAGAAGGGGGCGCCGAACACGCCGCGCGACACCGCCTCTTCCAGATTGGCGGCATAGGTTTCGGCCCCGGCCAGCAAGCCCTTGTCGGCCAGCGACGGATCAAAGCCCGCCCCGGTCAGACAGCCACGGATCACCTCGTCGCGGGAAATATCCTGTTCCTCGGTCCAGCATGCGCGGCCAAGGCTGTGCACCAGCGCGCCCATATCACCGCCGCCCGCCGCCTGTGCTGCGATCACGGCATAGGACGCAGGGGCCGGGTTCACCGGCCAATGCGCCGGGTGCAGGTTGAAGGGCATGCCCAGTTTGCGGGCCTGACGCGGCAATTCCTGCGCGCGGTATTCCTTGCGCGAGGGGTGGCGGTCCGGCAGGGCCACGCCGCCCGTCCGGGCAAAGACCGCGCCCGCATCCACGGGTTTATAGGTGATGCTGGCCCCGTGCCGCGCTGCGATCTGCTCCAACCGGGTTCCGGCCAGGTAGACATAGGGCGACAGAACCGTGAAAAAATAATCGATATGGGCCATTTGCGCGTTTCCTTTGCCTGCATCGCTTTGCCCGACGGTAACGAGATGATAGGCAGTGTCAACGTCACGAATCTGTCATCCTGCCCCCGCGCGGATGACCACGCAGGGGAACCGCGCCATGCCATCCATCACCGAGCCGAAACTGATTTCGGGCAATGCCAACCTGCCGCTGGCCAAGGCCATCGCGCGGCGCATGTCGATCCATCGCGGTGTGTCCGTCGGTCTGGTCGATGCCCGGATCGAGCGGTTCAACGATGGCGAGATTTTCGTCGAGGTGTTCGAAAACGTGCGCGGCGAGGATATGTTCATCATCCAGTCCACGTCGAACCCGGCCAATGACAATCTGATGGAGCTTCTGATCATGTCGGATGCGCTGCGCCGGTCGTCGGCGGCGCGGATCACCGCCGTGATCCCCTATTTCGGCTATGCCCGGCAGGATCGCCGCACCAAGGCGCGCACGCCGATCACCGCCAAGCTGGTGGCCAACATGCTGGTCGAAGCGGGGATCGAGCGGGTGCTGACGCTGGACCTGCATGCGGCGCAGATACAGGGGTTTTTCGATATTCCGGTGGACAACCTTTACGCCTCGCCGATCTTTGCGCTGGATATCAAGGCGCATTTCGCAGGCCGGATGGAGGACCTGATGGTCGTGTCGCCCGATGTGGGCGGCGTGGCGCGGGCGCGCGAACTGGCCAAGCGGATCAACGCACCGCTGGCCATCGTGGACAAGCGCCGCGAGAAGCCCGGCGAGATTGCCGAGATGACGGTGATCGGGGATGTGACCGGCAAGACCTGCCTGATCGTGGACGACATCTGCGACACGGCGGGCACGCTGTGCAAGGCCGCCGAAGTGCTGATCGAGAATGGCGCCAAGGAAGTGCATTCCTATATCACCCACGGTGTTCTGTCCGGTCCTGCGGTCGAGCGCATCACCAATTCGGTGATGAAATCGCTGGTCATCACCGACTCGATCGAGGCATCCGAGGCGGCCCGCAACGCGCCCAATATCCGCATCGTGCCGACCGCCCCGATGTTCGCGCAGGCGATCCTGAACATCTGGAACGGCACATCGGTGTCATCCCTGTTCGAGACGGAAACGCTGGACCCGATCTATGAGGGCACGTTCAAGCTTTGATCCGGCGGTGACGTCAGACCGGGGCAAGGTCTGATCCTGTAGTGCGGGTGCCTCAGTCGATGCGCCAGTCGTCCGGCTCGTAAAGCTCGCCGATCGCCATCCAGCTGACCCGCACGCGGGCGACCTTGGTGTCGCCCCATGTGCGAAAAACGATGGCAAAGCCTTCGGCCAGAACCTCGGTCGCCTGCACATCAGCGCGGCCATTGGCCATGTTGGACATGTCCCACATGCTGAGCGCGACATGCACCACGGGCGGGGTCAGGAACGGATCGCGGAAATGCACGAAGCTGCGGATGTGGCGCGGGCCGCTGCCCGTCCACATCTCTCCGTCATGTTCGAAATCCGAGAACAGGACCATCTCGCCCTGATCGATCCCGATGGAATTGTTCCTGAACCGCCGCATGGCACCTCTGCTCACCTGTTGCGATAGTAGTGACAGATTGGGGCGGCATCAGGCCAGAAAAATGAAGCACTGTGGCGCAATCCCGTGGCGTATTGCGGCCAAATGACAAAGGCCCCACCTTGCGGCAGGGCCTTTTTGATAGATGAAGGCAAGGCGATCAGACGCCGACTTCGGTCCGCAGTGCTTGCAGATCGGCCACCAGCTTGTCCGCGGCGTCCTTGGCATCGGCGGGGGCTTTTGCCACCGCATCAGACGCAAGTTTGATCAGCGCGTCGAAATCGGCTGCCGTTGCTTCTGCGACCGGCATCGCCTTTTCCGCCAGAACCGAGGTCCCCTCGCCCGAGATTTCGGCGAAACCGCCGGTCACCACATAGGCCGCGTCACCCTGCGGTCCGCTGACGCGCAGAACACCGGGGCGCAGGGTCGTGATCAGCGGTGCATGGTCGGGCATCGCTGTCAGGTCGCCATCGGCCCCCGGAATCTGCACCTGCGCCACCTGCATCGAGGCCAGGCGGCGCTCGGGGCTGACGAGGTCGAATTGCATGGTCTCAGCCATATCGGTCCTTCCTTAGGCCGCGTCTGCGGCCATGCGTTCAGCTTTGGCGATCACGTCCTTGATCCCGCCCACCATGTAGAAGGCACCTTCGGGCAGGTGATCATATTCACCGGCCACAACCGCCTTGAACGAGGCGATGGTGTCTTCCAGCGGCACCTGAATACCGTCGGAACCGGTGAAAACCTTGGCCACGTCGAAGGGCTGCGACAGGAAGCGCTGGATCTTGCGGGCGCGCGACACGGTCAGTTTGTCTTCTTCGGACAGTTCGTCCATCCCGAGGATGGCGATGATGTCCTGCAGCGACTTGTAGCGCTGAAGCACCTTCTGCACGTCGGTGGCGACCTTGTAATGCTCCTCACCGATCACGGCGGGGTCCAGCAGGCGCGAGGTCGAGTCGAGCGGGTCCACGGCGGGATAGATGCCGAGTTCCGAGATCGCACGCGACAACACGGTGGTGGCGTCGAGGTGGGCAAAGGAGGTCGCCGGCGCGGGGTCGGTCAAGTCGTCCGCAGGCACATAGATCGCCTGCACCGAGGTGATCGAGCCCGACTTGGTCGAGGTGATGCGTTCCTGCAGCGCGCCCATGTCGGTGGCCAGCGTCGGCTGGTAACCCACCGCAGAGGGGATACGACCCAGCAGAGCGGACACTTCGGAGCCGGCCTGCGTGAAGCGGAAGATGTTGTCCACGAAGAACAGAACGTCCGTGCCCGACTGGTCGCGGAACTGTTCGGCCAGCGTCAGGCCCGACAGCGCCACGCGCATACGCGCACCCGGCGGCTCGTTCATCTGACCATAGACAAGGGCCACTTTGGATTCGGTCAGGTTGTCGGGCACGATCACGCCCGAGTCGATCATCTCGTGGTAAAGGTCGTTGCCCTCACGGGTCCGTTCACCCACACCGGCGAACACCGAAAAGCCCGAGTGCACCTTGGCGATGTTGTTGATCAGTTCCATGATGAGAACGGTCTTGCCCACACCGGCACCGCCGAAGAGGCCGATCTTGCCGCCCTTGGCATAGGGGGCCAGCAGGTCGATCACCTTGATGCCGGTGACCAGCACCACGGATTCGGTCGACTGTTCGGCGAATTCGGGCGCGGGCGCGTGGATCGAGCGATGCTCATCCGCGTTCACGGGGCCTTTTTCGTCGATGGGATCGCCGGTCACGTTCAGGATGCGGCCCAGTGTCGCGTTGCCGACCGGCACCATGATCGGGCCGCCGGTGTCGGACACTTCCTGACCGCGCACCAGACCTTCGGTGGCGTCCATGGCGATGGCGCGCACGGTGCCCTCGCCCAAGTGCTGGGCCACTTCCAGAACCAGTTTCTTGCCATTGTTGTCAGTGGTCAGCGCGTTGAGGATCTCGGGCAGTTGATCCCCGAACTGCACGTCCACAACGGCGCCGATCACCTGCGTGATTTTGCCTTTTGCGTTTGCCATGTTTCGTCTCCGGTTCCTTAGAGCGCTTCCGCGCCCGAGATGATTTCAATAAGCTCGTTCGTGATGACGGCCTGACGCGAGCGGTTATACTCGATCGTCA
>NCJR01000089.1 GCA_002282555.1 Rhodobacterales bacterium 34-62-10 | reverse complement strand
CTGCCGCACGTCATCATCCGCTTCTTCACCGTGCCGCGCGTGGCCGATGCACGCTGGTCTGCGGGTTGGGCACTGGTCTTCATCGCGCTGCTTTACACCGTGGCACCTGCCGTGGGGTCGATGGCGCGGATGAACCTGACCACCACCTTCTGGCCGAACGCCGTCACTGGCGAGGCGCTGGCAGGTGATCCGATCTCGCTGGAGGCGATCAACACCGATCCGTCGCTCAGCTGGATCAATACCTGGAAGAACACCGGTCTGCTGGGCTTTGAAGACAAGAACGGCGACGGCTTCATCCAGTATTACAACGAGAGCAGCCCTGCGATGCAGACGATTGCAGCCGAGCGTGGCTGGGCTGGCAACGAACTGACCAAAGTCGACAACGACATGATGGTTCTGGCCAACCCCGAGATCGCAGCTCTTCCGGGCTGGGTGATCGCGCTGGTCGCGGCTGGCGGTCTGGCGGCGGCGCTGTCAACGGCAGCGGGTCTGCTGCTGGCGATTTCGTCGGCTGTGTCGCATGATCTGATCAAGGGGTCGATCAACCCCAACATCAGCGAAAAGGGCGAACTTCTGGCCGCCCGTGTCTCGATGGGCTTTGCCATCGTGCTGGCGACATGGCTTGGCCTCAACCCTCCGGGCTTCGCGGCTCAGGTGGTGGCGCTGGCCTTCGGTCTGGCGGCGGCGACGATCTTCCCGGTTCTGATGATGGGCATCTTCTCGAAGCGCATCAACAAGGAAGGCGCGATTGCAGGGATGCTGGTGGGTCTGTTCTCGACCGCCATCTACATCTTCCTGTATCTGGGCTGGTTCTTCATCCCCGGCACGGCAACGCTGGAAAACGTGCCTGCCAACTGGCTGTTCGGTATCGCACCGGCCTCCTTCGGGACCGTGGGCGCGATCCTGAACTTCGGCACAGCCTATATCGTGTCGAGCATGACCAAAGAACCCCCGCGTGAGATCCAGGATCTGGTGGAATCCATCCGTGTGCCGAAAGGCGCGGGTGCGGCCACCGGCCACTAAACCAACAGGGCGGGCGGTTCGAAAGGACCGCCCGTTTCGCTTTTTCAGATGTTCCGCCGCACGCCCCTGCGCTAGACATGGGCTGACACAGCCACAGGAACATGCCCGAGGATCGGTTTGATGCCACGTTCTGCTGACGACCAACGCCGGTTTCTCGGCTCCATCCACCCCTATGACGATCTGGCGCCCGATGACCTGACGCGCATCGCGGGCCAGTTCCGTGCCCTGAGCGTGCGGCGCGAGGACGTGATCTATCGCTACGGCGAACCCTGCGAGGGGCTTTATGTGATTGTCGAGGGCGAGGTCGAGATCACCTCGGATACCGGCGAGGTTGTCTCGCATCTGCGCGCGCGTAATTCATTCGGAGAGCGTGGCCTGATGCGTGGCGGGCTTACCGGCACCAATGCCCGCGCGCTCAGCGATGGGCTGCTGCTCATGCTGCCCGCCGATGATTTCCGCGCCATGATCGCCGCCCATGAGGGGGCACGGCGGTTTTTCACCCGCAGCCGCGCGCGCGAGGCCGCGGATGCCGCCCGCCCTGCCGCGTTGACCGAAACACGGGTTGATCAGCTGATGGCCAGCGATCCGGTGACCTGCACGGTCGATACCTCGATCGTGGATGCCGCGCGGCTGATGCGCTCGCACCGCATCTCGGCGCTGGGGATCACCGAGGACGACCATCTGGCCGGGATCGTGACCCTGCATGACATCAACAACCGCGTGGTGGCCGAGGGGCTGGACCCCTCGCGCCCCGTGCGCCAGATCATGACCGCCAACCCCGAGACGCTGCCGCCATCCGCCATCGGCTCGGACGTGCTGCATATGATGATGGAACGCCGCTTCGGGCATGTGCCTGTGGTGGATCAGGGCAGGTTTGTGGGCATCGTGACCCAGACCAACCTGACGCGCTATCAGGCGACGAACTCCGCCTCGCTGGTGCGCGATGTGGCGCGTGCGGAAAATCCCGGCGACATGGCCGCCGCCACCGCCCATATCCCGCGCCTTCTGGTGCAGCTGGTGGGGGCCGGCAACCGCCACGAGACCGTGACGCGGCTGATCACCGATATCGCAGATGCCGCCACACGCCGCCTGCTGATATTGGCCGAGAACCATCTTGGCGCGCCGCCCGTGCCCTATCTGTGGCTCGCCTGCGGCTCGCAGGGGCGGCAGGAACAGACCGGTGTGTCGGATCAGGACAATTGCCTGATGCTGGACGATGCCGTGACTGACGCCCACATGCCCTATTTCGCGGCACTGGCTAAATTTGTAAGCGACGGGCTGGATGCGGCGGGCTATTTCTATTGCCCTGGCGACATGATGGCCACCAACCCGCGCTGGTGCCAGCCGGTGCATGTCTGGCGCAGCTACTTCCGCCGCTGGATCGACAGCCCCAGCCCCGAGGCGCAGATGCTGGCCTCGGTCATGTTCGACCTGCGACCCATCGGCGGCACGGCTTCGCTGTTCAAGGACCTGCAACGCGACACGCTGGAAGCTGCGGCGCGCAACTCGATCTTTGTCGCGCATATGGTGTCGAACTCGCTCAAGCATATCCCGCCCTTGGGCCTGTTGCGCGGTTTCGCCACCCTGCGCAGCGGCGAGCACAAGAACCGCATCGACATGAAACTGAACGGTGTGGTCCCCGTGGTCGATCTGGGCCGCATCTACGCGCTGCGCGGGAAATTGGACATGGTCAACACCCGTGCCCGGATCGCCGCGGCCCATGATGCCGGTCTGGTCAGCCAAAGTGGTGGGCGCGACCTGATGGATGCCTATGACCTGATCGCACAGACCCGGCTGGACCATCAGGCCGCCCTGATCCGCGCCGGTGGCAAGCCTGACAACTTCATGTCGCCCAATGTCTTGTCGGAATTCGAACGCAGCCACCTGCGCGACGCCTTTGTCGTGGTCCGCACGATGCAATCGGCCGCCACGCAGGGGCGCGGCGTGATCGGCTGACCCCGCAGCCAGAGGCCCCGATCAAGGGGCCCGCATATCGGGGAAAAGGAGAAAGACACCATGTATATCGACATAATCACGATTGTCGCCGCGGGCTTTGCCGCAGCCGGGGTCGTGCTGATCCTGAACCAGTTGACCGGAAAACGCCTGCCGCGCTGGTTCATTCCCGCAGGCGCGGGGCTCGGCATGATCCTGATGAGCCTGACCAACGAATATCGCTGGTATCCGCGGCAGCTGAACATCCTGCCGCAAGGGTTCGAGGTGGTCTCGACCGCCGAACACCGCGCGATCTACAGCCCGTGGACCTTTGTGGTGCCCTATGTGAACCGCTTCGTGGCCGTCGATGTGGCCGGGATCCAGCGCAACGCGAGCCAGCCCGATCTGCGCCTCAGCCGGGTGATCTTCTTCGCCAGATGGACCCCTGTGCGGATTGTCCCCGCCGTATTCGACTGCGCGCAGGGGCGCAGCGCCCTGCTGAACCCCGACGCGATGTTCAACGATGATGGAACGGTCCGCGTCGCGCGCTGGGATCAGACCGGCATGGATGATCCTGCCACCGCCGCCATCTGCCAGGAGGGGTAGACATGTTCGACCGTCTGGGACCACGCCAACGCACGCTGGCCTTCTTCGGCGTGCTGGCCGCAGGTTGCATCGGGGCCGTGGCCGGGTCCTTGATGCTGGCCGATGCGCGTCTTGACCTGCCCGAGGCGCGATCTGCCTTCGTCTCGGCCGGGCTGATGGCGGGTTTCGCGATCCTTGGGCTGTGCGCGCTGATGTGGCTGATTTTCGATGAAACCGTGGCCCGCCCGATCGAGCGGCTGGCCGCCGCCATGCATGCCCGTGCCGCCACCGACATGCGCGGCGGGATCGACGCGACCGTCTCCCGGCATCTGGGCGATCTGGCCACGGCTGCCTCGGCCCTGACGTCAAAGCTGGGCGAGGCGCGCTCGGATGCCAGCGCCGATATCGCGCGCCACACCGCACGGCTGTTGATGGAACGCGAACACCTGACCCGGATCCTGTCGGCCATTCCCGCTGCTGTGCTGATGGTGGGCACCGATCACCGGATCACGCTTTACGATGGCCACGCCGCTGCGATGCTGGACGATCAGCACCATCTGGGGCTGGGCCAGCGCATCTTTGACTATTTTGATGAGACCTATCTGCGCGCCGCACTTGCCAACCTGTCCGACACCGGGCGCAGCACGCTGGACCAACAGCTTGTCACCGCTGATGGCACGTGCCTTTTCGACGTCACGCTGCATGATCTGGGCCGGGGTCAGGGCTATATGCTGTCATTCCCTGTCCCCCGCGAAACCACGCCCGCCCGCCCCGTGGTCTATGATTTTGAGCTGAACACAAGGCAAACCGTAGGCAATATCCTTGATGTGCCGTTGCGCGCCCTGACATATGTGATCTTCGACACCGAAACCACGGGCCTGCTGCCCGACCGGGACGAGGTGGTGCAGATCGGCGCATTGCGCGTGGTGAACTGCCAACAGGCAGGCGGCGAGGTGCTGGATACGCTTGTCAATCCGGGCCGCCCCATCCCCGCCCGGTCCACGGCTGTGCATGGCGTGACCGATGCGATGGTCAGGGACGCGCCCGACATGGCCCTTGCTGGACGGCGCTTTCACAGTTTTGCCCGCGACGCTGTGCTGGTGGCGCATAACGCACCCTTCGACATGGCGTTTTTCCACCGCCACGCCAAGGCGATCGGCGCTGCGTTCGACAACCCGGTGCTGGATACGGTCCTGCTGTCGGCGATCCTGTTTGGCGGCACCGAAGGCCATACCCTTGATGAAATCGCGCAGCGGCTGGACATCGACCTGCCCGAGGATGTTCGCCACACCGCCCTTGGCGATGCCATCGCGACACGCGACGTGTTCCTGCGGATGATCCCCATGCTGGAAGCGCGCGGCCTGACCACCTTCGGCGCGGTCCTGACCGAGATGCGCAAACACAAACGCCTCCTGCCCGACCTGAACGGCGACCTGACCAAGGACTGACCCGCACCATCACACGACACATCGCCGATCATCATCTTGTAAAGTGGTGCCCGGGGGCGGCACCAACACACTGTTTTTAAATGTTTTTATTTACTCACCCCTGCAAGCAACTCGCCTTAATTGATGAGAGATTCTGCCCGATCCTGTCTTGTTCTGTCCATCTCTATCCCGTAACCTAAGGTGGATATTTAGGGGGATGAAAGATGCGCGCGACGAACAGGCTAACAACCGGTTTTTTAAAAAATCCCCCTGTCGGCAAACATTGCGACGGTGCCGGGCTTTGGCTGGTGAAACGTGAAGATGGCGGGGCGCAATGGGTTCTGCGTGTTACCATTCACGGGCGGCGGCGGGAAATGGGTTTGGGTGGCTATCCTTCGCTTGGGCTGGCCGATGCCCGCAAGATGGCGGAACGCTGGCGCAATGTAGCTGCGGCCGGGCGTGACCCAGTGAAAGAACGCGAAGCCGAAGCACGGGCCGCGCGACGCGAAGATATTACGCTGACAATCATCACTGCCGATGCCTTTGAGGCCCGGAAGGCAGAGCTGAAAGGTGATGGGATTGCAGGGCGGTGGATGTCACCTCTGGCTATTCACGTGCTCCCCAAACTCGGCAAGGTGCCTGTGACGGACCTAGACCAGCGCGATATACGCGACACGCTTGCGCCGATCTGGCACACAAAGGCAGATACCGCGCGCAAGGCACTGAACCGGCTTTCGATCGTGCTAAAACACGCTGCGGCGCTCGGTCTGGATGTCGATCTACAGGCGACAGAAAAAGCCAAAGCACTTCTGGGCAAGTCGCGGCATGTCGCAAAGAACATTCCGGCAATGGCGTGGTCCGATGTCCCTGACTTCTACGCAAGCCTCGAAGAACCTACGCTGACGCATCTCGCTTTACGGCTGTTCATCCTGACAGGCACGCGCTCCAGCAATGTCAGGAAGCTCCGCCTCGAACAGATCGAAGGGAATGTATGGACCGTGCCGGGCGAAGGCATGAAAGGGCGCAAGGGGGCAACTCCAGATCACCGCGTGCCGCTCTCGCATGAAGCCGAGCGCATAATTGACCTTGCACGCCCGCACGCCCGCAACGGGTTTTTGTTTCCTAACACGCGGGGCGGCGTAATTAGCGACATGACGCTTTCACGGCATATGGAACGTCGGGGCCTTGAAGCCCGCCCGCATGGTTTCCGCACATCCCTGCGCACATGGCTGGCTGAGGCAACCGACGCCCCGCATGAAGTGTCCGAAGCAATGATAGCGCATGTGGTGGATGGCAGCGTCGTGCGTGCCTATCGCCGAACTGACTTTCTTGAACAGCGGCGCGCGCTTTCTGAACGTTGGGCTGACTACGTGACAGGAGGCGCTGGGAAGATGGTGAGGATAAGCTGATGGTTTCGGATAGTAAGAATGATCTGGAGACCGAGCATAGCAAGCTGAACGAATGGGGCGTCCCAAACTGGCAAGATGAGAAAGCCTATAGGTTTCCGTCCGACTGGACGCGCAACAGATGGCGATGGGAGTTTTACAGGCGTCGAAATGACTTGCGTGAATACTTCGATAGGTGGGCGGACAAAACCTATGAGGAAAATTTAGAGTGTAATGAAGGTCGACGCCCTCATGACCCAGGTTTTTTTGCTTATGGAAACATTGAGGCCAGTCAAGTTGCGCTGAAAGAGTTCGGGTATTCGGGCATCCCAAACCCTCGCGTTGGGGATCAGTCGGTAGGATCTATTCGGCCATTTCTTGAACTCACAAAACAGCAAGTGCGGATCGTTAGTAGCTTAGACAACGAGACCCGTTATCAAGGCATGTTGGAGGACACGACCAAACAGGCGCGGCGTGAGCATGAAATATTGCTTGGACCCTATGAAGTCGCTCTTCGGTTTGATCTTGATCAGCACATTGAACCACAAATCAAGAGGGCGAGGCAGGTTCTCGCTAAGCGACAAAAGCTGTTGGACAGAACGCCAAAAATTAGTCGCTTTCACACAAAGCTTCATTCGAATTATCTGCGTGTCATCGATGCGGATGACGACGGAGCAACTCTCTCAGAAATAGCAGCTTTCCTGCCTAAGTCTTACGGCAACAGAAGCCCCAAGACTGCTGACAACGTTCTTAATCAAGCACGGGAAATGCAGTTCAGCTTTTAGCGCTGCGCTATTCCCTCAATATCTGTTCCCCTCAGACAAGTGCATGTCTGCACCATCCGAAACATCAATGGATGGAAAGAGAATGAAATACCTCACATTCGCCGAGCTGCGCGCCAAGTTGGGCGGGCGCTCGCGGTCTGCGATCTACCTCGACCTTGCAGCTAAACGCCTGCCCAAGCCCGTAAAGTTGGGTGGGAAACTCTACTGGTCGGAATCGTGTGTTGACGACCACATGCGCAACATGCGCGACGATCAGTAAGAAAACCCCCATCCGACGAGCGGATAGGGGCTAATTCTTTGCAGCGGTGCTAAGAAAATAGCGCTTTTCGCTTGTCTGCGTATTCCGGAGCATCCGCCCACCCATTCCGACAACATGCGCCCAGCTATTCCGGGGTATCCGCCCACCTGTGACGCGTTGCCGTGAGGCAGCT
>NCJR01000422.1 GCA_002282555.1 Rhodobacterales bacterium 34-62-10 | reverse complement strand
AGAATGCCTCCAACGCGGGATCCGCCATGGTGCCAAGATTACGGGGCGGATCGGGCAGGATGTAGAATTCAGCGGGCAAGCCCTCGATCTGGTCGGCGTTGAACACGCGGTAGGCTTTGGCGTAGGGGATCTGGCGTTCCTCGCCGCTCTCGTCCTCGCGCTCGACAGTGCCGTATTTCACAACGGTGGCAGATTTCTCGCCCTTGCGGACATGGCCCCCAAGCTCCTTGGCCTGATTGAACGTCATCCAGCGGGCTGAGCTGTAGTCCTTCGACATCGCTGTCGCCCAAAGCATCAAGATATTGATCCCCCGGTAGGCTTCCCCGTTGAACCGTTCCGGCAAGCTGATCGATGCCCCGGAACCGGTCCACGGCTTGCGCCAAGGCGGTGTTCCCGCCTCGATCTGCGCGATGATCTGATTTGTGACATGGGAATAAACGTCAAACTTCTCTGCGGTCATTTGTGACCCTCCTTGAGTGACGCGGTCCGGGTCTCTGCCCCTTTCCGCCAATGGGCGGGCCTTCCTGTTCCGATCTTTGGAATGCCCATGCATTCCGAAAGGCAGAGCGGGTAAGGGCAAAGCCCGTCCTGCGGCCTGGCGGGGCCGTGACAACCGGGTGGAGGGCGTGAATTTGGGAGGGAACCGCGCGCTTACGCGTGGGAGGAACCGGAATTCTCGACCGGAACCGACGCCACCGGCGGCGCTTGCCGGTTTTCTCGGACCTGACAGGATGGCAGGCGGATCAATAAAAGTTGGAAAACGTCAGGGTTGGGGTGAGCGGGCCTCTGTCCGTCGATCCACGACCCTGTCTAATGCTCAAAGCGAGACCGGCCAGCTGCCGGGATCTCAGTTGGTGCACCGCATCAATACGTGCGCTGGTCCATGATCTCCTGATGGGTCAGAATTCAAGCCTCAGCTAAACAATCCTTGAGGCCCTGATACCTGGCTTTGTATTTAGGGGCCTTGATCGTCTTTGGACTAAACTGAAAATCCCACTCAGGGAAGGGCTCGTTGTCGTTTTGTCGCCAACATTGGCGACAACAAACCAAGCAAAGTGTTGGTAGTTTCCAACAAATCTGTTGTCTCCCGTGTGTGGGCATTGATTGGCAAACGTAGCGACCCCAAAGCAACGTCGACAATACTCGGGAAGTGAGACTGCCCTATCGTGGAATAGTGGAATGTCATTCGATCTATCATCAGGGGCCCCACTACGACGCGGAAGCGTGGCACCACAAAAGCTATGACAGCCCGTATTGCCTAATGTTTTGCAAAGCCATAGAGTTCAAAAATCCTATTTTCAGTGAACCAACGTTAACAAGTGAGGGAAGCCATGGCTGAAGCCAATAATCACCAAATATTACTGTGCCGCGTGAAGTGGTTTGATCCTGTCAAGGGATTTGGCTTTCTGGTCCCTGACGAAGGCGGCCCCGATATTTTGCTCCATGTCAACGTTCTCAGAAATGCAGGCAGAAGCAACGTGGCTGACGGTGTGCGGCTGAAAGCGATCGTCACTGTCGTGACAGGCAAGTGGCAGGCCATCAGCATAGAAGCTATTGAGCCGGAGCCGGGGCACTCAACACCCAAGCTCTCTCAGCTCGCAGCAATCGACCCAGACGACCTTCAATCGCTGCCATTTCAGCCGGCGCGAGTTAAATGGTTTGACGCTGCGAAAGGTATTGGGTTTGCCAACGTATTTGGTTCAGCCGAAGACGTGTTCATACATATTGAGGTC
>NCJR01000421.1 GCA_002282555.1 Rhodobacterales bacterium 34-62-10 | reverse complement strand
CCAGCGCCGCGCCCGCGAGGAGACCGAGCTGACCACGCCCGAGTTCATTCGCCGCTTCCTGATCCACGTCCTGCCTGAAGGCTTCCATCGCATCCGGCATTACCCCGCTTCGCAGCTCGCCAGAATATCGCGCGTTGCAGGCATCCGTTCGAGTGTCCGCGCAATACGCTCGCGCCAGCGAGGCCCCCGGCCCATAGCGTCTTCATAGGCGTCCCAGAGATCTGACGGCCGATCCTCTGCCATCGTCGCAATAATGAAGGCGGCCTGCTCACGGTCTTTCTCAGCTTTGAACGAAGTCGCCCCATCTCGACGGCGATCAGCGACGATCAGTTTGTGGATCGCGAACTTCTCAGGCCGCGGGATCTGCACCAGGATACCATCCCGATAGAGCGCAACCGCATGGATCGGGTCCGCAATCAGATAGTTCAGGTGGTGCAGCGCCTGTGCCTTGACGCCCAGAGCTGGCAGATCACGAATACCCTCCTCCGCATCAAAGGATGGCGTCAGGAACTCTATCATCATGCCGGTCTGCCCGCCCTGCCGCCACCGCCAGACACTGTCGCGATCGAGCCCCAGAACCGGATCGAATTTGAGGGCGGAGAAGGTCTCGGCAAGCGACGGTTGCACCGTATCCTCTAACGCAACGGACAGGCGTTCGAACTGCGCAATATCGACATCGCCGGTGTTTGCGACACCGCCGAGCGGCAAAGTGACACCGAGTTCTCCCTCCATCAGACGGAACGCATTGGTCCCAATCAGCGTACCGCCGAGCCGGAAAGTCCCGACCTTTGACATGGCGAGTAGCAAACCACCTGTACTGCGATCAACTGGTGTCATCCCCTCCGCGCGCAGCAGACGCGCCAGACGCGCACGTTCTTTCTTGCGCTCGCCAGCTTGCTCATGAAGCACCTTCATGCGCTTGACGCGATCCCGCGTCTCAGTGCTATCTGGACCGATATACCAGAACTTCACCGCATTCCCGATTTTCTCGGCCGCATACCAGTAGACCTTACCTCCCCTCTCCTTGGTCATCAGCGAGCCACGGACATTTGTGATCATGTCGTCTTTCAGCAGACGCAAGAGATCGCTGTAGGCGGACCGCGCGACGGAACTCAGATTTGCCATGTGAACCTCATCATTCCGATTTTCGGTAAACTTAAATCTTTTGGTTGACCGAAGCAATCGGTAAACCTTTTTGCCGACGTTTACCGGATGCCTTCACTGGCCCCCTCAGTTGCGATCACGCCTTTCTCTGCAACCAGGGTGCTCTGTCGGAGAGCATGCGCTGACCACACCTCCTGCAGCGCTGCTTCCCTATCTGACAGAGATCAAACCTCACCCGCGTCTCCCCCGTGATACTCCGCGGCGCGATAGGCGACCGGCGAATGCGCTTCGGAAGCCTGCCGATCCTGGTCTGGTCACGCAACCGCACTGTAACCCGATTCCCGCCGCGCAGGAGTCAAGCCCATCTAGCGAGAGCTTTGGGGTCTTCAGCCGCGAGACGCAGACCTGAGTCATTCTTCTGGCCTGCACAAACTTTCTCACAGATCCGGTTTCCGCGCCGATTCAGTCGATCCGATCTCCCGTTCATCAGCAACAGGAGATCCTCAATGGGAACCGCCCACAAACTGGGCAAGTTCTTCACCAGCCCGCCCACGGCCGCAGCCTGTCTGGCACATCTGGCCGAAACTCTTCCCGGTCTCAACGCAGACCTATTTCTCGAACCTTCCGCCGGCGCAGGTGCCTTCCTGCACCAGATGCCGACGCCGCGCCTGGGTCTCGACATCGCTCCTGACGGTCCCGAGATCGACGCACAGGATTTTCTTCACTGGCAGCCACAAGCTGGCGCTGGTCGGATCGTCGTCATAGGCAACCCTCCTTTTGGCCGGAATGGTGCGGAGGCCGCACGGTTCTTCAACCATGCCGCCGGCTTCGCTGAAACGATCGCCTTCATCATGCCCGCGTCTTTCATGAAGCCTGAACTACAGAAGCGCCTTGATCCGCAGTTCCATCTGATCAGCCAACTGCCCCTGATCGATGAGCCCTTCCTGTTCGAAGACATGCCGCACAACGTGTCCGCCGTGTTCCAGGTCTGGAGCCGCCAAGCTGTGGATCGAGCAAAGCCAGTCAAACGCGCCACGACCCACCCCGACTTCCAGTTCGTGAAGAGTTTGGCGGAAGCCGATTTCGTCATGCGCCGCGTGGGCGCGCGTGCCGGGGCAATCCTACCCGTGCCGTTGGATGGCAAACCGACACGCGGCGTCTCGGCTCAATCGAACCTCTACGTCAAGGCACAGGGCATTGATCCGGACGTGCTGCGCCAAACGTTCCAAGCGCTCGATCTTGAGGACTTGCGCCGACAAACTATCAGCCCTTCGGTCTCGAAATCTGACCTCGTCGCGCTTTACTCCGATGCAATGACCACAACGGCAAGTGGAACCGTCGCGCCCTGCCCCAAGACGGCATCCCCGCGCCCATCAATCAAGGAATGTCCGGTCGCACTCGAAACCCGGATGCGCGC
>NCJR01000420.1 GCA_002282555.1 Rhodobacterales bacterium 34-62-10 | reverse complement strand
GGTGGACTAGCGCCGTGAAGTTGGGGCCAAAGTTCGGAAATGGACCGGTTAGTTGATTGTCGTTTAGTTCGAAATCGATCATGAGCGTCATGTTTCCCATCCGGGCATCAAGGCGGTCAGCTTTGTCGGTTCCTCCGACATCGCACAATACGTCTACGCAACGGGCACGGCCCACGGCAAACGCGTGCAGGCGATGGGCGGGGCGAAGAACCATGGCATCATCCTGCCGGACGCAAACCTTGAGCAGGCCGTGAAGGATATTGTCGGCGCCGCTTACGGGTCTGCGGGTGAGCGCTGCATGGCGCTCCCGGTAGCGGTAACGGTCGGCAAGAAGACGGGTGATGAATTTGTCGAGCGGATGCTTGAGGCCGCGCGCGCCTTGAAAGTGGGCGTGTCAACGGATCCTGACGCGCATTACGGACCGGTGGTTTCCGCCGCCCATAAGGCGAAGGTCGAGAGCTATATCCAGATGGGCGTCGATGAGGGTGCCAACCTCCTGCTTGATGGCCGCGGACTGAAGTTGCAGGGCAACGAGGGCGGCTATTTCATTGGCCCGAACCTCTTCGACAATGTGAAGCCGTCGATGAAATCCTATCAGGAGGAAATCTTCGGGCCGGTATTGCAGGTGATGCGGGTGGAAACGCTCGAGGAAGCCGCCGCGCTGCCGTCAAACCATCAGTATGGAAACGGCTGCGCTATCTTCACGTCCAATGGCCGCGCGGCGCGCGAGTTTGCGGCGCAGGTGAATGTCGGCATGGTGGGCGTGAACGTGCCCATCCCGGTGCCTGTGGCATATCACACCTTCGGCGGCTGGAAGCGCTCTGCCTTCGGCGACACCAATCAGCATGGCCCCGAGGGCGTGCGCTTCTACACCAAGATCAAGACCGTGACCCAGCGCTGGCCCGAAGGCGATATCGGCGACCAGGCGTTTGTCATTCCAACAATGGGGTAATCCGATGACCGATTACAAGACGATCCAGTTCGAGCAAAAGGGCCGCGTTGCTATTGTGACGCTGAACCGTCCCGATAGCCTCAACGCCCTCAATGCTGAGATCATGCGCGAGGTTGTCGATTGCTTCATGGCGATTGATCGCAACAACGATATTGCCGTCAGTGTGCTGACGGGGGCTGGCCGGGCCTTTGCCGCCGGCGCTGACATCAAGGAAATGCAACCACAATCTTTCTCCGACATGTATGTGGAGGATTATTTCGCGGGTTGGGACCGGTTTGCGGCCTGCCGCAAGCCTGTGATCGCGGCCGTGAACGGTTTTGCGCTCGGTGGCGGCTGCGAATTGGCAATGATGTGCGACATGATCATCGCCTCAGACAAGGCAAAGTTTGGCCAGCCTGAAATCAAGCTGGGTGTGACGCCAGGTATGGGTGGGTCTATTCGTCTGACCAAGGCCGTTGGCAAGGCAAAGGCAATGGACCTCGTGCTGACCGGGCGCATGATCGATGGCGCAGAGGCAGACCGTATCGGGCTCGTCTCTCGCGTAGTGCCCCATGACACGCTGATGGAGGTTGCGCTGCAGGCGGCCGATGAAATCGCTGCCTTTTCAATTCCGTCGATCATGGCTGCAAAAGAGATGGTGGCGCGTGCTCTGGAGCTGCCGACGACCGAAGGCGTGAAGTTTGAGCGCCGCCTGTTCCAGGGGCTCTTTGGGACTGCCGACCAGAAAGAGGGCATGGCCGCTTTCAGTGAAAAACGCCCCGCCAAGTTCGAAGATAAATAGAAT
>NCJR01000419.1 GCA_002282555.1 Rhodobacterales bacterium 34-62-10 | reverse complement strand
CGCTGGATCACGGCCAAGCTGGAAGACATGGGCGACCGGCGCCAGGTCGAGAAGATGTACAAGGAATACCAGAAGACAGGAAAGGTCATCCGTACCCTGCCGGAGGATGACAAGCAGATCCGCGAGATGCACGCCAAGGAAGTACGCCGGATTTCCCTGAAAGCGCTCAATGCCGAGCCCATTGCCCCGATTGGCACGAAGCGGACACCGGTATTCGTCCCGGCTGAGGACTATGCCGGGGAAACGCTGACGAGCGTCGCCGGGATCGAGGAAGAGGATGAAGACATCCTCGAAGCAGTCGAGGATGGCGTTGAAGAGGCTGTAGACGAAGCCGAAGACGTCTATGACGACGCTGAGGAAGACGAAGACTTCATCGAGGAAGCCGAAGCAGACGCGGACGGCGATGATGAAGCGTTCGAGGATGACGCCTTTGAAGAGGACGAGGAAGCCGAACTCGGCGCCTCAGACGAAGACGATGAACTCTATGACGACGAGGACGCCGTCGATCTGGAAGACGAGCTTGAGGCCGATGCCGAAGAAGAGCTTGAGGACGAGGCGGAAGAAGACCACACCCCGCCCGCCATCGTCGCGCCTGCTGCCTTCCGCCGCCGCGCCCCCTCGCTGACATTCGAGTCCCCCGTCGTGGAAGCCCCGTCTGTGGGCCCGAAAACGGCCGCGCATCTCGCCCGGGCCGGTATTGAAACGGTGGGCGACCTCCTGATCTGTGATCCAGACGAAGCTGCCGAAATCATCGGTGTACGCCACATCACGGTCGATGCCATCGAGACCTGGCAGATGCAGGCCACCCTGATGATCGAAGTCCCTGGCCTCCGGGTGCATGATGCCCAGCTGCTCGTCGGCGCAGGCATCTCCTCACGTGAGGATCTGGCCAATGCGTCCGCTGCGACCATCTTCGAACTGGCGATGGAATTCCTCCAGACCTCCGCCGGCTCCCGCGTGCTACGCCCCGGCGAGACGCTGGAGGAAGAAGAGGTGGAGGAGTGGATAGAGATGGCGCAGGAAACCGCCTGATCAGCTTCCCCGCGGCTTGAGGCCGCCCGCCTCATAGATCGCATCGATCATCGCCATATTGGCCACGGCGTCTTCTCCGCCCGTGAGCGGCGCTGCGCGTCCTGCGATCACATCCAGCACATGGGCAAGCTGGTAGTCAAAGGTCGTCTCTCCGCTTACGGAGTAACGGGTGATGTCGCTGCCGTGCTGGATGGAGATGGAGTTTCCGAGGCTCGGGTGAAGTGGGTTGGTGGCGCGCAAGATACCTTCGCTGCCCTTGATGGCGAGAAGTGCCTTGGTCTTCTGGTCTGGCTTCATGCTGGTCCGCAGCCGGGCGGGAATGCCGCCGGGAAATTCCAGCTCCGCTTCGGTGACAAGGTCGACGCCCGGCGCGCCTTCCTCAATCCGGGCAGACACCAGCCTGGGCTCACTGCCCGCAATCGTGCGCAGCCAGTGAAGCGGATAGCAGCCAAGGTCCATCAGCGCGCCCCCGCCCAGGTCTGGCCTGTGGCGCAGTTCATCGGGTGAATAGGGAATCATCACCGAAAAATCCGCCCGCATCGCGCAGAGCCTGCCGATCGCGCCGCTGCGCACCTTGTCCAGAATGTCCTGGAACATCGGATGGAAGCGGTAGTGAAACGCTTCGATCAGGTGATTGCCGGTGCGCGACGCTGCGTCCGCCATCTGCCGCGCTTCCCGCGCATTCATCGCAAACGGCTTTTCGCAC
>NCJR01000088.1 GCA_002282555.1 Rhodobacterales bacterium 34-62-10 | reverse complement strand
AAAAGCCGGGGCCGCATAACAGGGAGGATCGCGTGGAGGTTTTGCAACTTCTGATCAGCGGGCTTGCGAATGGCTGTGTCTATGGCCTGATCGCGCTTGGCTTTGTGCTGATCTACAAGGCCACGGAAGCGGTGAATTTCGCGCAAGGCGATTTCATGATGCTGGGGGCCTTTGTCACCCTTGGGCTGGTCAATCCCGAATATGCGGGCATCCCCTTCTGGCTGGCGCTGCCCTTGGTGTTCATCATCATGGGCACGCTGGGCTATCTGCTGGATCTGGTGGTGCTGCGGGCGGTGTTCGGGCAAAGCCAGGTCGCGGTGATTATCGTGACCATCGCTTTGGGCTTCGTGATCCGCTTCTCCGTGGGCGAAATCTGGGGACATGAGCCGCAATCCCTGCGCTCGCCCTTGGCTTTGGGCGATGTGCGGATCGGCGATCTGGTGCTGGGTCTGGCGGATATCGCGGTGATCATCGTGACGCTGATCATGACGCTGCTGCTGTGGCAGTTCTTTCAGCATACCAAGATGGGTCTGGCGATGCAGGCGGCCAGCCAGAACCAGATGGCGGCCTATTACATGGGTATTCCGGTCAAGCGGATACAGGGCATGGTCTGGGCCTTGGCCGGGATCGTGGCGGCGGTGGCGGGGATCCTTTATGCGTCGAAAGGCGCGCTTGATCCGACGGCGGGGTTCATCGGGATCAAGGCCTTTGCCGCAGCGGTGATCGGCGGGTTTGGCAGTTTGCCGGGTGCGTTGCTGGGCGGGTTGATCGTGGGTGTGATCGAGCCGTTTGCCGCGCGTTATCTGCCGCCGGGCTGGAGCCAGATCGCGCCCTATGCCCTTCTGATTGCGGTGCTGCTGTTCCGCCCCCACGGTCTGTTCGCGCAGGTCCGAGCGAAGAAGGTGTGATCCGATGAAGTTCCATTTCAAGACAGATTACGACCAGGATATCCGGCTGTTCCCGGACTGGTGGAATTTCAGCCTTTATGCCGCCTTGCTGGTGCTGGCGCTGGCCTTGCCGCTGCTGATCGATCCGTTCTTTCTGGGCGAGGCGACGAACGTTCTGATCTGGGCCGTGGCCGGGTTGGGGCTGATGCTGCTGACCGGGCAGACCGGGCAGGTGAGCCTGGGTCATTCGGCCTTCATGGCGTTGGGGTGTTATTCCTGCGTGCTGATGATGGAGGCGAATGTGCCTTTCGTGCTGGCCTTCCTGCTGGCGGGGGTCATCACGGGGGTTGTGGGCGCGCTGATTGCGGTGCCGGCGCTGAAGCTGCACGGGGTTTATCTGGCGATTGCGACGCTGGCGCTGGCGATTCTGGCCGATGATATCATCGTGCTGCTGAAGGAATGGACCGACGGGGTGAATGGCAAGATGTCGCCGCCGATTGATCTGTTCGGCTATGAGATCAGCCGCTGGAACAACCCGGTGGAGTGGTACTATCTGGTGCTGACCGTGGTGCTGATGGTGACGCTGTTTTACCGCAACCTGCTGCGTGCGCCGCTGGGCCGGGCTTTTGCCGCCGTGCGTGACAGCGAGATTTCGGCGCAGGCCATGGGCGTGAACGTGGCGCAGACCAAGACCATCGCGTTTGGCATTTCCTGCGCGATCACGGGCTTGGGCGGGGCGCTGATGGGGCTGTTTGCGGGGGCGTTCAACAACGAGACCTTCAACTTCCTGCTGTCGATCCAGTTGCTGATGATGATCGTCGTGGGCGGGCTTGGCTTTATCCACGGGGCGTTTCTGGGGGCGGTGGTGATCGCCTTCCTGCCGCAGGTCTTGTCGATGACGACCGATCTGTTCGGGCGGGGCGTTGCCATTCCGGGGTTGGAGTCGGGGGTGTTCGGGGTGATCCTGATCCTGTTCATCCTGTTTGAACCGATGGGGCTTTATGGCCGCTGGCTGAAGTTCCGGGTGTTTCTTGAGCTGTTCCCCTTTGCGCGCAAGGACATGTTCAAGCGGCAGAAAAGCTACCTCAAGACGGAGCGGCTGAGATGAGTTTGCTGGAGATTGACAGCGTCACGCTGAAATTCGGCGGCGTCACGGCGGTGAACAACCTGTCGATGCGGGTCGAGGAGGGGCAGGTTTTCGCGCTGGTGGGACCCAATGGCGCGGGCAAATCGACCGTGTTCAACCTGATCTCGCGGTTTTATACGCCTGTGTCCGGGTCGATCCGGTTTGATGGGCAGGATGTGCTGAAGATGGCCCCGCATGAGGTGCCCAATCTGGGGATCGCGCGGACATTCCAGAATATCGAGCTGTTTCATCAGGCGACGGTGTTACAGAACCTTTTGGTCGGGCGGCACAGGCTTCGGCAGACCAATATGCTGGCGCAGATGTTGCATCTGCCATCGGTGCGGGCCGAGGAGCGGGCGCATCGGCATGCGGTCGAGGAGGTGATCGACTTTCTGGATCTGCAACCCTACCGCAATTCCCGCATCGCGGGGCTGCCTTACGGCGTGCGCAAGGTGGTGGAGCTGGGTCGGGCGCTGGCGTCGAAACCGCGGATGCTGCTGCTGGATGAACCCGCCTCGGGCCTGTCGGTCGAGGAGACGCAGAACATGCGCTGGTGGATCGACGATATCCGCCGCCAGATGGGGATTACCGTGCTGATGGTCGAACATGATATGGGGCTGGTCAGCAAGGTGTGTGATCGTGTGCTGGCGCTGGCCGATGGCGCGAAGCTGGCCGAGGGCACGCCCGCCGAGGTGCAATCGCATCCGAAGGTGATCGAGGCCTATCTGGGCACCAATGCCGTCAGCAAAGGGGGTAAGGTGGCATGAGTGACCTTTTGCTGGAGGTGCGCAACCTTGAGACCTTCTATGGCCCGATCATGGCGATCCGGGGCGTCAGTCTTGAGGTGCGCAAAGGGCGCGTGGTCACCGTGCTGGGGGCCAATGGTGCGGGCAAGACGACGCTGCTCAAGACGATTTCCGGGATCATGGACCCGGAAAAGGGCAAGATCATCTTTGACGGGCAAGAGATACAGGGATGGGAGCCGCACCGCGTGGTGCGCGCGGGCATCGTGCATGTGCCCGAAGGCCGCGAGGTGTTTCCGCTGCTGACGGTTGAGGAAAATCTGGCGCTGGGCGCCTATACCCGCAGCGACAAGGCCGAGATTGCGCGGGACCGGGATCTTGTTTTCAACTATTTCCCGATCTTGGCCGAGCGGCGCAAGCAGGAGGCGGGGACGCTGTCGGGTGGACAACAGCAGATGCTGGCCATCGGGCGCGGGCTGATGCTGCGGCCCAAGATCATGCTGCTGGATGAGCCGAGCCTTGGCCTGTCGCCCCTGCTGACGCAGGAGATTTTCGCCATCCTCAAGCGTCTGAACAAGGATGAGGGCGTGACGATGATGCTGGTCGAGCAGAACGCGGCTGTGGCGCTGGATCTGGCGGATGATGGCTATGTGATGGAGTTGGGCCGGATCGTGATGTCGGGGACCGCTGACAGGTTGGCCGCATCCGAGGATATCCAGAGCTTCTATCTGGGGCATGACACCGAAGGCGCGCGCGGTGAGCGGCGCTGGAAGCGCAAGAAGACATGGCGTTAAAGACATGGAGGTAGGGGCATGACAAAGCACGATCCCATCCAGCCGCAGGTGACCGTCAATGGTGTGACGCTGAACGCCACGCCAGGGCAGCGCCCGCTGGTGATTGACGGATGCGCCAGACCTTGGCATCTGGAAAGCCTATACTTGGGCGGATTACTGGGAGCGGGCGCGGCTGATCGGTCTGGGGCTGCGCCGTCTTGGGCTGGAGCGGGGGCGTGTGGTGTCGATCCTGTCCGAGGATCGCAAGGAATGGCTTTATGCCGATATGGGCATCCAATGCGTCGGCGGGATTTCATCGGGCGTCTATACGACCGACAGTTCCAGCCAGCTGGCCTATATCCTGAAGGACAGCGAGACCCAGTTCCTGATCGTCGAGAACGAGGAGCAACTGGACAAGTTTCTGGAAATCCCCGACGGCGCGCCGGGTGTGGAGAAGGTGATCATCCTTGAGGATGAGGGGCTGCATGATCTGGAAGGGGATCGGTTCCTGTTTCTGGAGCAGCTTTACGATCTGGGTCGGCAGCATCTGGCCGAAAACCCCAAGATGTTCGAGGCCGAGATCGACAAGACCAAGGCGGGCGATATTGCCCTGCTGATCTATACATCCGGCACCACCGGTGCGCCCAAGGGGGCGATGCTGAGCCATGAGAATATCATGGCGGCGATCGAGGGCGGTATCCGGGCGCTGCCCACGGATTCCAGTGCCGAGCAGCTGTGTTTCCTGCCGCTGTGCCATATCCTTGAGCGGGACAGTTCGATCTATTTCCCGCTGGCGGTGCGGTCCACGGTCAATTTTGCCGAAAGCCCCGAGACGGTGTTCGACAATCTGCGGGAGGTCAGCCCGCATGTGTTCACCGCGGTGCCGCGGGTGTGGGAGAAGGTCTATTCCCGCGTGACCGTGCTGTCGATGGAAGCCACGACCATCGGCAAATTTGCCTTCAAAGCGGCGCTTGGCGTGGGCATGAAGCGCGCCACGCTGATGCAGGAGGGCAAGTCGGTGCCCGCGACCACGGCGCTGGGATATTGGTTGGCCGATCTGCTGGTGTTTCGCAACCTGCGGCAGATGCTGGGGCTGGACCGGCTGCGGCAGGGGACATCGGGGGCGGCACCGATCAGCCCTGCCCTGCTGATGTGGTATCGCGCGATTGGTGTGCCGCTGCTGGAAGGCTATGGCATGACCGAGAACGCAGGACTGGCCACGGTGAACACTGAGGCCGCCAACCGCCCCGGTTCCGTGGGGCGTGCGGTGCCCGGGGTGCAGTTGCGCATTGCCGAGGATGGCGAGATCCAGACGCTGGGCCTGAACAATTTCATGGGCTACTGGCGCAATAACGAAAAGACCGCCGAGACCTATACCGATGATGGCTGGCTGCGGACCGGCGATATCGGGCGGATCGACGATGACGGGTTCCTGACGATCACGGGCCGGTTGAAGGACATCATCATCACGGCGGGCGGCAAGAACATCACCCCCGCCGAGATCGAGAGCCGGTTGAAGTTCAGCCACTATATCTCGGATGCGGTGGTGATCGGGGACAAGCGCAAGTTCCTGACCTGTCTGATCATGATTGATCAGGAGAATGTCGAGAAATACGCGCAGGATCACAAGGTGCCGTTTTCGGATTTCGCGTCGCTGTGTCGGGCGGAGCCTGTGGTCGATCTGATCCGGGCCGAGGTCGATCAGGTGAACAAGGAATTCGCCCGCGTGGAGCAGATCAAGGATTTCCGCCTGATCAATGTGCTGCTGACGGCGGAGGACGAGGAGCTGACGGCGACGATGAAACTGCGCCGCAGTTTTGTGGAAAAGCGCCATAAGGCGCTGATTGATGATATGTATAAATGAATCCCGCAATCGGGGTGTTTCTGGGAGGAGACCAAACATGAAGAAAATGATGACATCGCTGTTTGCCGGTGCGGTCGCGCTGGGCATGGCGCAGGCTGCCGTGGCGCAGACGCAGGGTGTGACCGATACCGAGGTTGTGATCGGATCGGTCAATGACCTGTCGGGTATCTTTGCCGCCGTGGGCGTGCCTGCGGTGAATGGTGCGAACCTGTATATCGACAAGGTCAATGCGGCCGGTGGTGTGCATGGCCGCCAGATCCGCTTTGTGGTGGAGGATCACGCCTATCAGCTGCCGAAATCCACGCAGGCCTATAACAAGCTGATCAACCGCGATCAGGTGTTCGCCAATATCCTGAGCCTTGGGACGCCGCATAACCTTGCCGGGTTCCAGTTGATGGACCCCAAGGGGATTTTCAACATCAACCCGCTGACCGCCGCGCGCGAGATGCTGCAGGAGCCGATCGACAACAAGTTCACCGGCTTTTCCAGCTATTACGATCAGACCGTGGCAGGGATGAAGTACCTGAAAGAGACGTATAACCTGACCAATGTCTGCACCATGTATCTGCCGACGGATTTCGGGATCGAGATTTCGGGCGCGTCCAAGGAGCAGGCCGAGGCGCTTGGCCTGACATTCGTGTCGGAGACCACGCACAAGCCGGATGAGCAGGAATTCGTGGGTGCGGTGCAGAAGCTGCGCGCCGATGGTTGCCAGATCGTGACCATGGCGTTGGGTGTGCGCGCGGGCATCACGGTTGTGGGCACCGCCAAGCAGCTGGGCTGGACCGATGTCAAGTTTCTGGCCACATCCGCCGGTTTCCTTGAGGCTGTTGCCGCCGTTCCCGGTGGTGTGACCGATGGTCTTTATGCCGCGGCTGGCTGGGTCGATCTGCATGCCCGCCGCGACGAGCCCGCACCTGCAGCCTTCATTGCGGAGTATGAAGCCAAGTTCGGCCAGCCCGCGACCGGCTTTGCGATGCTGGGCTATACGACCGCAGAAACACTTGTGAAGGCGCTTGAGGCGGCTGGTCCCGATCTGACGCAGGACAGCTTCCGTGCGGGTATGGAAAGCCTGAGTTACACATCCGATCTGCTGGGTGCCGACATCGCATATAGCGCCGACAACCATCAGGGCGTGAACGACATCACCATCTCGGTGGTGGAAAACGGTCTGTGGAAGCTGGTGTCACGCCAGTAATCAAGGATGGCGACATCACAAGGAAAAGGGCGCTTCGGCGCCCTTTTTGCATGGCGCATCATCACCTTTGGGGTTCGCGGCCATGTCTTGGCATGAACCCGGCTTGACCCCCGGCTTGATCCGGTGAGGCTGGTCAACCAGCGGAACCGTATGGAAGGCGTTTTTTCGCCCAAAAAGTGTATTGGAGAGCATCTGCAATCTTGTAGTCCCCATCGGGGTCGGCCAGTATGTCAAAAATGTGGCCCGGGGGAATGGACGATGCGATTAAGCCTGCAATTCCCGCAACTTGCGAGAGCCGACTTCTTTGAGGATATCCCGTCCTCGACTGTGGCGCAGTTTCTTGACGCCTGCGAACTGCGCAGCGTTCCCAGCGGGACAGTTGTTCTGAAGCAGGATGATCACGTCAGCGGCATGGTGTTGATTGCCCATGGCTGCATGGAAGTGTCGCTGATGAACAGCGACGGTCATGTCGTGATCATCCATCATGCGCGTGAGGGCGAAACGCTGGGCGAGATCGAAGCCATTTCACGTCAACCCTGTCTGGCCAGTTGCACCGCCGTGGGTCCGGCGACGTTTCTGCTCTGCCCCGTGACCCTGATGGCCCAGCATCTGAGCAATCCGCTGTTTCAGCGCAACGTGATGCGGATCACGCAGAACCGATTGCTGCGGGACAACCAGCGGAAATACGTGGATCAGAACTATTCGCTTGATCGGCGTCTGTGTGCCTATCTGTTGCGGCTTTCGGATCGCAATAACCGGGTGCCGCAGAGTCAGGGGTATATCGCCAATCTTGCCAGTTGTTCGCGGCAATCCATCAACCGCGCGCTGGCGGTGCTGCGCGAAGAGGGGTTGGTCACCATCGAGAAAGGCAAGATCCGCTTGCTGGATCGTTCGGGGCTTGAACGGCGATTGGCCGGGCAATGACGCCGCGGGTCACGACTGAAGCGGAATGACATCGACGGCCTGACGGCTGGTTTGACCGCCGGCGACGCGCAGGATGCCCTTGACCGGCGACACATCCGCATAATCGCGCCCGCGCGCCACAACGACATGATTGGGCCCTGCGACGCAGTCATTGGTCGGATCATAGTCCAGCCAGCCTGCCTGTGGTCCGCACCATGCCCGCACCCAGGCGTGCATGGCATCGGCACCTTCCAGTCGCGGACGACCGGGAGGCGGTCTGGTGCGCAGAAACCCGCTGACATAGCCTGCGGGGATTCCAAGGCTGCGCAAGGCGCCGATCATGATATGGGACATGTCCTGACAGACGCCACGTCGGTGCGCGAAGGCCTCGGCCAGGGGGGTGTCCACGGTCGTCGCGCGGGCATCAAAGCTGATGTCACGGTGCAAGGCGGTACCGATGGCCATGACCGTGTGCAGGGTTGTAGGATCGCCTGACAGCACCGCCGCCACCTTGCGCGCATAGTCGGCGATCTGCGGCAGTTCGGGGACGCGGGGTGAGGCCGCGATGAAATGCAGCGGTGACGCGGGTCCAAGGTCACGGCAGGCGCGCAGCACGGATGGCAGTTTGCCCAGCGCAACCGACGTGCCGGGGTCCGTTTCGGGGTCCGTGTCCGCGCGTTCGACCCGCGCCATCAGGGTCAGATCGACAGTGTCATGTGCGCCGCGCAGCGCGAATTCGATGGTGGCATTGCCGAAAAAGTCGGTCCATGACCGCCGTTCAGCCGGTTCTGGCGCGATCCTGACAGAGGCGGAGATCACCTTTTGGCGGCCTGTTTCGTCAAGCGGCATGATCCGCAGCAATTGCCGCCCGCCTGCCGCAGCCGCGCTATAGGCGTAGTGGATGTTCAGCTTGATGTCATAGATCATGGCGCGCCTTTGTATCAGAGCAGATAGGCGTCGTGGAGGGCTGGCGAGAGGGCCAAAATCTGGGCGTGCAGGGCGCGCAGGGCGTCGGTGTCCAAGGTCTCGACCCGGTGCAGGGTGACCTGCGTGTCCAGATCAAGGATGCGTCTTTCGAAATCGCTGATCTGGGTGGCGTTGCGCCCTGCCACCAGATCATCAACACGCTTGCGTATGGAGGTCAGATGAAAGCTGATTGCCCGCGGGTTCTGCGGGTCCAGTGCCAGCATGTCGATCACGCTGCTGCGTGTTGTGGTGACGGCATAGCGTTGGCGGTGTATCATGATGCTGTCGCCGAATTCGATCGCCAGATCGAGTGCGCCTTCGGGGGCGTCCGGTCCGGTGGTTGCGGCCAGCAGATCCGCCATCATGGAGGCACGCTCCAATGAGCGGCCGATGGTCAGGAATTGCCAGCCAGCGGCGCGGTACATGTTTTCGTGCACCAGACCGGAGAAGCCGGCGATCTTGCGCAGAAGCACGCTCATCACCAGCGCGGCGTCGGTGCCTTGCTGCGCGGTGCGGCTGATCCGGTCCATGGATTTTTCAATGTCCTTGAGCGCGGCCCAGCCATCCACGGAAAAGCGGTCGCGGATCTGGCTGGCGCTGTTCACCGCAGAGGCCAGTGTCTGGCGCAGGCCATCGGGCAGAGGTTGCGCGGGATCGACGCCCAGTGCTGTCAGTCGCGCGCGGAGCAGCGCGAGCAGGGGTTCGGTCGCCTCATCCAAGCGGCTGTGATAGGCGCGGGTCAGGCGCAGGATACCTTCGGTGCGTTCGACATAGCGGCCCAGCCAGAACAGGTTATCGGCGGCGCGCGCGGGCAGCGGGCCCATCTGCGCGCGCTGAAACGGCGTGTCGGGGGATGTAAGCATCGAGACGGGTTCGACGGCGCTGTCGCTGACCACCCAGACATCGGCCACGGTGCCGCCCTGCCCCATGGCGATGGCGGTGGCGTCTGCGCCGGTGCCGATGCGCCCAAAGCCGCCCGGCATGACCTGCCAGCCCTGCGGCGTGCGCGCCAGAAAGACGCGGATCGTCATGGGGCGCGGGACAAGGGCGCCGTCCTGAAAGACCGGGGTGGTGGAGAGGGTCACCATTTCCTGCCCCACAAGATGTGCCGCATGGGTCGTGATCCATGTGTCCAGATCACCTGTTGCCCCGCGCAATGTGCCACCGATGGCATGGGCGGCCTTGGTTTCAAACGGCAGGCGTGTGGACAGGGCCGGACCGATCATCATGCGCGCGGCATTGGCGCGGACATGGGCCAGTTCTGCCGGTTGCCCGCACCACCATGTCGCGACATTGGGCAGGGTCAGGGGTTTGCCTGTCAGATGGCGGCTGATCCGGGGCAGGAAGGCCATCAGCGCCTGCGTTTCCAGAACGCCGACGCCCAGCGCGTTGAGCATCGCGACATGACCCTGCCGGATGGCCGAGACCAGGCCGGGTGTGCCGATCTGGGATTGTTCGGCCAGTTCCAGCGGATCGGTCCAGATGGAATCCATCCGCCGCCAGAGCACATCGACGGGCACCAGCCCCTGCACGGTGCGGACTTGCAGGCGGCCATCTTCGACCGTCAGATCCTCTCCGGCCAGCAGGCTGAGGCCAAGGTAGCGGGCGATATAGGCCTGTTCGTAATAGGTATCGGTCAGGGGGCCCGGCGTCAGGATGCCGATCCGCGCGGCCGGATCGTCGCGCAGCCTGTCCAGCCCCTCGCGGAAGGCGCGGAAAAATCCGGCCAGACGGTGCACGTTGGTCTGGCGGAACAGATCAGGAAAGACCCGCGAGGTGGCGACACGGTTTTCCAGCGCGAAACCGGCGCCCGAGGGGGCGTCGGTGCGGTCGGACAGCACCCACCAGCGCCCGTCCGGGCCGCGCCCGATCTCGAATCCGACGAAATGCAGGAAATGGCTGGAACGCGGTTTCACCCCCACCATGGGGCGCAGCCATTCCGGATTTTGCGCGATGAGGGCGGCGGGCAGATGCCCTTCGGCCACCAGACGGTTCGGGCCATAGAGGTCGGCCACCACCTGTTCCAGCAGGTCCGCGCGCTGGATCAGACCGGCGCTGATGCTGGACCATTCCGCTTCGGGCAGAATGATCGGGACCGGGCTGAAGGGCCAGTCGCGGCCTGAAAGGGTGGTGTCACCGTAGCTGCGGAAGAACACGCCAGCGTCGGCCAGATATTGATCGCCGCGCGCGAAATCATGGCTGATCTCGTCCGGGGTAAGGCGGGACAGGTGCGCGATCAGATCGGCCCACCCCGGACGCATCCGCCCGCGCTCGTCGCATAGCTCATCCGGCACGCCCGGCAGGGAGCGGTAGGTTTGGAACAGATGCATCCCCCTGCCCCTTGACTGTGCCTGTCCGGTCATCAGATCCCCGCCGCGCGCCGCAGATCAAGGGTCATCGGGGCCTCGGGGTGGGGTGTTTCGGTGACCGGGGTGTAATGGCCTGCGGTATGGCCATGGGGTTCGAACCGGGCAAGGCGGCGCGCCTCGGCCTCGTTGCCGTTGACGGGGAAGGTATCGTAGTTGCGCCCGCCCGGATGGGCCACGTGATAGGTGCAGCCGCCCAGCGCGCGGCCTGTCCATGTGTCGTAGATGTCAAAGGTCAGCGGTGCGTTCACGGGAAGCGCGGGGTGCAGCGCCAAGGGCGGTTGCCATGCCTTGAAGCGGACGCCTGCCACGGAGGTGCCATTGGTGCCCGTCTTTTGCAGCGGCAGGCGGCGGCGGTTGCAGGTGACGGTATAGCGGTCGGGATCGGCGGTGGTCAGCTTGGCTTGCAGCCGTTCGACCGAGCTGTCGGTATAGCGCACG
>NCJR01000418.1 GCA_002282555.1 Rhodobacterales bacterium 34-62-10 | reverse complement strand
TCGTGCCCAAGCTGATGATGAACGCCGCCGCTTCGCATGTGTCGATGGAATACAACCTGCGCGGCCCCAGTTTCACCGTCTCCACCGCCTGCGCTTCCTCCAATCATGCGATGGCGCAAGCGTTTCAGATGGTGCGCTCGGGGATGAGCCCGGTGATGGTGACGGGCGGCTCGGAATCCATGCTCTGCTTCGGCGGGATCAAGGCATGGGAAGGGCTGCGCGTCATGTCCAAGGATGCGTGCCGACCCTTCTCGGCCAATCGCAACGGCATGGTACAGGGCGAGGGGGCCGGCATTTTTGTCTTTGAAGAGTTCGAGCATGCCCGCGCGCGTGGGGCGGATATTCTGGCAGAAGTGGCAGGTTTCGCCATGACGTCCGATGCGGCGGATATCGTCATGCCCTCCAAACAGGGGGCAGCGCGGGCCATGGCGGGGGCCCTGCGCGATGCGGGGATCACAGCGGATCAGGTCGGCTATATCAACGCGCATGGCACCGGCACCGCAGCCAATGACAAGACGGAATGCGCGGCTGTCGCGGATGTGTTCGGGCCACATGCCGACCGGTTGATGATCTCTTCGACCAAATCGATGCACGGGCATCTGATCGGCGCCACGGGTGCTGTGGAATTGCTGGCCTGTATCATGGCGCTGCGCGACGGCATCATCGCCCCCACAATCGGATACGAGGAATTCGATCCCGAATGTGCGCTGGACGTGGTCCCGAACGAGGCGCGCGATGCGAATGTTCAAGTCGCCTTGTCCAATGCCTTTGCCTTCGGTGGCTTGAACGCCGTGATCGCGTTGCGCCGGGTCTAGGGCGCGTCAGAAAGAAAAGGCCGCCAAGAGGCGGCCTTTCATCAAATGGCGCGTGGCACCAACACTTACTCAGTCGGGACCGTCACCATGTCGTAACCGGCAGTGAAACCCGACAGCGACAGCGTGACCTCAACCCGTTCGTCAGGGGCCACAAACGGGACCAAGGTCACAGTCGCAGACGCCCCGCGCTTGTACGAGGCGATGTCCTCGGTGGTCAGGCCGATCCGGGCATAGCAGCCCTGGCGGTCACATACCGAAAACGGATAGCGCTTGGGCTGCGCACCATCAACGGTGATGGTCAACTGCGCTGTCAGCAGGGTTTCCAGCGGCACCGCGACCAATGCACCGGCCTCGGCCTGTCCACCGGCGGGCAGTTTGAAGATCCGCATATTGGCAACCTGATTGCCCTCGCCATCTGTCATGGTCTGGAAAATCTGGCAGGGCTCCTCGCCCTCTTCGACTTTGAGGCATTCAAGCGACCAGTCGCCGGACACTTCACGCACATAGGTCTGGCCGGGCTGCGGCCCGTCTGTCACGGTCTCACCCATTGCAAGGCCGGGATCAGCGGGGGCGGGGGCTTCGGTCTGGGTCGCGTCGGTCTGCCCCGCATCGGTCTGAGGTGCGGTCGTATCCTGCGCAAAGGCGGGGCCAGCCACGGCCAGCGCCGCGATGATTGAAATCCGTGTCAGAAGATTGTGCATTCTTTCCGGTCCTGTTTCCTGAAAATCACTGTTGCGCGCGCTCTAACACGCTGGCGCGTCAATGTCAGTGCGCATTTGCGCAGTCTTGCCTCTCAAGGGCGGAAAGCTGCCAAGCAAACACATCTTAGCTGCGCCCCGCAAGCTGCGGATCAAAAACAATAAAAGGGGCCTTGCGGCCCCTTTCTTGTATTTTTTTGCTCCCCGTCGGACTGGCCGACTTAGTC
>NCJR01000417.1 GCA_002282555.1 Rhodobacterales bacterium 34-62-10 | reverse complement strand
GCGTAATTGTCCTTGAGGCAGGGAATGGTCACGATCTCAAGGGGCATGGCGTTTCATCTTTTGCTTGTTAAAGTGGCCCTACAGAGTGGCCCTACAGAGTGGCCCAAGCAAAGGCGGACCGCAATGCATCTTGATGTGCAGGATTTGCGCAACTTCTATTACCGCAGCACGCTGGGCCGTGCGGCGCAGAAGGCCGTGCGCGATCAGATGCTGCGCATGTGGCCCGAGGCCAAGGGGCAGACCGTCGTCGGTTTCGGCTTTGCCGTGCCCCTGTTGCGCCCCTATCTGGCGGATGCGCGCCGCGTGATCGGGCTGATGCCGGGGCCGCAGGGGGTGATGCCATGGCCTGCGGGCATGCCGAATGTGTCCGTGCTGTGTGAGGAAACCGCATGGCCCATCGACACCGGCCATGTGGACAAGCTGGTCCTGATGCACGGGCTTGAAACCTCCGAACAGCCCACCGCCCTGCTGAACGAATGTTTCCGCGTGCTGGGTCCGGGCGGCAGCGCGCTTTTCATCGTGCCCAACCGTGCGGGGCTGTGGTCACGCTCGGACGCGACGCCCTTCGGCTATGGCCGCCCCTACACGCTCAGGCAGTTGGAGGCACAGCTGCGCCGCCATGCCTTCTTACCCGAGCGGCATGTGACCACGCTTTATCAGCCCCCCTCCGACCGGCGGTTCTGGCGCAAGACCGCCAATGTCTGGGAGGGGATGGGCCTGCGCCTGTCGATGGTGCTGGCCGGCGGCGTGCTGATCGTCGAGGCGACCAAACGCGTCCATGCCACACCCGGCTCGGGCCTGCGCGAGGCGGTGCGGCGGCCGCTCAATGTGCTGGATGGTCTGGGCAGCCCCACGCCCGAGGCGAAACCCGCCTGAGGCCCGGTTTCGGGCCGAAAGCGACCGCCCGGAAGGTGATAGCGGTAACGATCAGGGCAGGTTCCGCCCGCAACGCCGCCCGGTTTCGGGGCCGGGAATCCGATTTCCGCGCTCAAATACGTGAATTTTTTTCGCCTGATTCATGTGCAAAGCGCCGCACCTGCGCTAAGCCTATGATAACGCTTAAAATTATGCTTGGGCTCGGAAGTCTATAGCAGGTTGCTAGGTCTGGAAGGCTCTGCTACACCCACGCCGATTTTGATGCTTTGACGCGCGTCAAGGCAGGGTAACCTCTCCGGCGGTGTTTCACGCCATATACGGGCCGGAGGCAAACTATCGGAAGGGTGGACGTGTCCGAACCAGCTTCGATTTCCACAGGCATCGCAGCACGCTATGCCAAGGCCGTTTTTGAATTGGCCCAAGAAAGCAAGAGCGTCGCCAAGATCGAAGCCGATCTGGATGCACTCGAATCCGCGCTGACCGACAGCGCCGATTTCAACGCGCTGATCATGAGCCCGATCTACAGCCGCGAAGAGCAGGCTGCGGCCATGTCTGCGCTGTCCAAGAAAATGGGCCTGACGCCCACGATGACCAATGTGCTCAGCCTGATGGCCGCCAAGCGCCGGCTGTTCGTGCTGCCGCAACTGGCCGCCTCGCTGCGCGCCATCATCGCCGAGGACAAGGGCGAAGTGACCGCCGAAGTGACCAGCGCCACCGCGCTGACCAAGGCACAATCCGACAAGCTGGCAAAGCTGCTGGCGGGTCGGAACGGCAAGACTGTCAAGATCAAAGCGGCCGTCGATGAAAGCCTCATCGGTGGTCTTGTCGTCAAGGTTGGCTCGAAGATGATCGATACCTCGATCGCATC
>NCJR01000087.1 GCA_002282555.1 Rhodobacterales bacterium 34-62-10 | reverse complement strand
GGATAAATTCACCAAACTCAGCGGCATCGCCGCGCCGCTGCCCCTGATCAACGTCGATACCGACATGATCATCCCCAAGCAGTTCCTCAAGACGATCAAACGCTCGGGTCTGGGCGTGAACCTGTTTGACGAGATGCGCTATGATGATGACCGCAACGAGATCCCTGATTTCGTGTTGAACAAGCCGCAGTATCGTGATGCCGAGATCCTTGTGGCGGGCGACAATTTCGGCTGCGGATCATCGCGTGAGCACGCGCCTTGGGCGCTTCTGGATTTCGGTATTCGCTGTGTGATCGCGCCCAGCTATGCCGACATTTTCTATAACAACTGCTTCAAGAACGGCATTCTGCCGATTGTGCTGCCGCAAGAGCAGGTCGACATCCTGATGAAGGATGCCGAAAAGGGTGCCAACGCCCGGATCGAAATCGACCTTGAAGCGCAAACCATTACATCCTCGGATGGTGAGGTTTTCACATTCAATGTGGATCCCTTCAAGAAGCATTGCCTCCTGAACGGGCTGGACGACATCGGCCTCACGCTGGAAAAAGTGGCTTCCATCGCCTCTTTCGAGAACAGGTTGGCCTCGGAGCGTCCCTGGGTCTGACCCGACCGCAGACGTTGCGACATGTTCACAAAAAATAACAGGCCGCTTGCAATGGCTGCCTGTTTCGTTTGTGGCCATTGCTGCCGTTGATACAACATATTGTAACTGTATGGAAAATTTCCCAAATTTGTTCCGTCATTGGTACATTTCAGCATCAGTTCTTCCATCATTTTGCCTCAAAATTGCGTTCAACTTTAGGAGTGTCTTGTGGCCTTTCAGGAAAGAAGGCAAAAATTGGGCAGGATTGAGGCAACCCGTCATAATTGGCGGTTTCAAGTTGGAATCAGGACGCGGCAACGCATCACGTCCGGCCAGTTTGAAAGGAGCAAACAGTGATCGGACAAATGACAGGCGCCGCCTTGCGTGCGCTCATGGTGGCGCTTCTGATTGCCATGCCATCCATGCTGATTTCAGGCGTGGGGATTGATGGTTCGCAATTCGTGATGCTGCTGGCGCTTCTGGCTGCTGGTCTGGTCATGATGGAATACAACTCGGCTTACCCCAGCTTGATCGCCTTTCGGCATGCGCCGCCCTACAATCGGCTGCGGTATGCGGTGATCTTCCTGGCCGTTCTGATCCTGACGCTGGTTTACCGTGGTAATAGCGATCCGGGTACGCTGACGCAGATCATGACATCGATCGGGGTGATCCTTGGAAACATGACGGATTTTCCCTATTCGCCTGTGCGTCTGGCCGTCCTTATGCTGCCAATCGGCACAGACGCGCAGTTGGTGGATGCGGTGCGCATGGCCGCCGGTGTCTGCTACACCCTGTCGGTCTTGATGATCCTCACCTTCACCGCTCTTGTCCGGTTCTACGGTTGGCCCGCCCGCCATGGCGCCTTCAACGTCTGGGTCAATCTGCCAATGTTCGATGCGACATCAGGCGGGGATGTGGTCGCCCGCCTCAAAGGTCACGCCCGCATTAACTTGATCTTAGGGTTTTTGCTGCCATTCCTGATCCCAGCAGCGGTCTATGCCACCTCGGGGTCCATCGACATCGGGGCGTTGGCAGTGCCTCAGACCTTGATCTGGACGATGTGCTTATGGGCTTTTCTTCCCGCCAGCCTGATGATGCGCGGCATCGCCATGGCGCGTATCGCCAGCATGATCGAAGACAAACGCCGTCGCACCTATGCGGCTGCCGAAGGATTGCAGCCAATCTGATCGCGACAGTGCTATCGGTGCTTCTGCTGGCCACCCAACAAGGCAGGGCGGATACGCTAGACATCGGTCTTTTTCACACCAGCCTTGCGCGGGAAGGGCCCGGCCTGTTGCTGCGCGACATCGCGGGTGGCAAGGACCCGCAAGTCAATGCTGTCGTGCAGATCATCACGGATGCGGCGCCTGATATCCTGCTGCTGCTGGATGTTGATTACGATCATGGTCTTGTCACCCTCAAAGCCCTGCGCGACAGATTAGCCGCCGCGGGTATCGACTACCCACATGTCTTTGCTCTGCCCCCGAATACGGGTGTCGCCACGGATCTTGACCTTGACGGCGACGGACGTCCCGGTGGGCCGCGCGATGCGCAGGGGTATGGTCAGTTCGCGGGTCAAGGCGGCATGGCCATCCTGTCGCGCCACCCTGTTCTTACCGATCAGGTGCAGGATCACAGCACCCGCTTGTGGCGCGACATGCCCGGTGCGCTTTTGACACATCCCGATGGCGCACCAGTGTTGGGGCACAGGGTCCTCGGGCAACAGCGATTATCAAGCACGGGACATTGGGCCGTTCCCTTCGGCGTTGAAGGCCAGGTTATTTGGCTTCTGGCGTTTCACGCCACGCCCCCGATTTTCGACGGGCCTGAAGATCGCAACGGTCGCCGCAATCATGACGAAGCAAAGTTCTGGAGCCTTTATCTGGACGGTACATTCGGCCCTGCCCCTGCGGACCGCTTCGTCATTATCGGTGACAGCAACATGGACCCCCATGACAGTGAGGGACGGCCCGAGGCGATGAAAGCATTGCTGAACGACCCCCGTCTGATCGACCCGCAACCCAAAGGTGGCGGCACGCAGATGGCGACTGCGGGGCAGAAAGGTGATCCTGCACAGGATACCGTACGTTGGCCCGAACCGGGACCGGGAAACTTCCGTGTCGATTACATCCTGCCCTCCGCGGATCTGACCGTGAAGGCCGCCCGCGTCCATTGGCCTGCGCTCTCTGATCCCATGTGGGCCGTCGGACAGACGGCCAGCCGTCATCATCTGGTCAGCGTCACGCTTGATTGGCCCCCACAGGCCGCAGCGATCCAAGATTGACCTGCCGCATCGCTGCAGGCAAACCGGCCAGCATTACCTTGTCGAGGGTGGCCGCCTTGAAATCAGGCAAGAGTCTGTCAAACTTTTCACGAGAGAGTTGATGAGGCGTGTCCCACAGATAGCGCATCTCATTCAGTTCGCGCGCCAACTCCCAAAACGGTGAGGCCAGACGCATCAAACCCCATGGAAATCGCGACAGTGTCAACGGGCGTCCGAGATAGGCCTCAAGACAGTATTTCAGGTCGGTCATGGTGAAGCTGTGCCCCGGAAAGGGAATATCCTCAAACCGGGCCAACCGGGTGCGCGTCTCGGCAAGTGCCAAGGCTGCCCGCGCCCAGTCTGGGACATAGCACCAAGCCTGCATTACATCCGCGCCACCGCCAATGATGATCCGCCCCTTCGCGATATTGCGAAGCAGAAACAACTGCATGATGTCGCCATTACCCTCTGGATCAATGAAATTTCCGGCGCGCAGCACGATGGTTGGTATACCGCTTTCACGATAACGCGCTTCCATCTGAATGCGGATATGTCCCTTTCGGCTAACGGGGCGCTGGGGCGTCTCCTCGGACCAGATGCCGCCGGTATCACCGAAATTATAAACATTCCCGGGCAGGATTACGGTTGCCCCGCTTGTTTTGGCTGCGGCGATCACCTGTTCCGTGATCTCGGGGATCAGCTTGGCCCAGTTGTGGTAATTCGGTGGGTTCAAACCGTTGACGATTACATCCGCACCCAAAGCAGCCGCTGCCATATCCGTGCCACGCTGGTAGTGGCGCACAATCCAGCCCGCATCCGCAAAAGCCAAGGCGCTGTGATGGCCGATTTTACCATGACTGCCCAGTATCAGAACCGTTCCTGTCATCTTGTCCTCAATCATCTGTTGGATGAGGCCAGTATCAGATGAACACAAGCGAATAGGAATTGCACGAAAGCGCAGAACCAGTATTCACAATTGAATGGCAAAAACGATTGATGCTTTGGATTGGTCACTGATTCCTGCGTTTCTGGCAGTAGCGGATACCGGCAGCCTGTCTGCCGCAGCCCGCAGGCTTGGCACCAGCCAACCGACAGTGGGGCGTCAGATCCGTCAGATCGAAGGCGCTCTTGCTCTGGATTTGTTCGTACGTCAGCCGCGCGGCTTGCAACTGACCGAAGGCGCGGAAGCCTTGCTGCCCCATGCACGCCAGATGGCCGATGCGATGAATGCGCTGATCCTGACCGCCGCCGGCCGAACCGAGGATTTGCGCGGCACCGTCCGCGTGACTGCCAGCGCCGTGGTTGCGCATCACATCCTGCCGCCCATCATTGCGCAGATCAGGCAGGCCGAACCCCTGATCCAGATCGAATTGGTCGCCAGCGACAGCAGCGACAATCTGCTGTTCCGCGAAGCTGACATCGCGGTGCGGATGTATCGCAGCACCCAGCTGGACATTGTCACCCGACATCTGGGCGATCTGCGTCTGGGCGTCTTCGCCGCACGTGCCTATCTGGATCGACGCGGATGGCCCAAAGGCGCTGCGGATCTTCTGGACCACGACCTGATCGGTTACGATCGCAACGACCTGATCTTGCGCCACATGCGCGACCTTGGCTGGCCTGCCACGCGCGAGATGTTCACGGTCCGCTGCGACAGCCAGACGGCCTATGTCGAACTGATCCGCGCCGGTTGCGGGATCGGTTTTGTGCAGGCCGGACTGATGCAGGATATGGTCGAGCTTGATCTGGGTCTTGATCTACCGCACTTGCCTGTCTGGTTGGCTGCGCCGCAAGCAATGCGGAAAACGCCACGGATAACCCGCGTCTGGGACTTGCTGACGCAGCACCTGAGTCCGCAACTTTCCCGCCTTTAAACCCATATTGCGTGTGCTTTCTTGACCCTGCGTCCGGCAATCGCTAGGCCAGTGCCGAACTCATGTCACAAGGGACAGACCGCAATGACCAACCCCTCGCTTCTCATCCTCGCCGGTGACGGCATCGGCCCCGAAGTCATGGCCGAAGTGCGCAAGATCATCGACTGGTATGGCACCAAACGCGGCGTCACCTTTGACGTGTCCGAGGATCTGGTCGGCGGCTGCGCCTATGACAAGCACGGCACACCGCTGCATGACGACACAATGGCCAAGGCACAAGATGTAGACGCAGTTCTGTTGGGCGCTGTGGGTGGGCCGAAATATGACAGCCTCGATTTCAGCATCAAGCCAGAGCGTGGCCTGCTGCGCCTGCGCAAGGAGATGGACCTTTACGCCAACCTGCGCCCGGCGCAGTGCTTTGATGCGCTGGCGGATTTCTCGTCGCTGAAAAAGGATGTGGTGGCCGGTCTGGACATCATGATCGTCCGCGAATTGACCAGCGGCGTCTATTTCGGCGAACCGCGCGGTATCTTCAAGGAAGGCAATGAGCGTGTGGGTATCAACACCCAGCGCTATACCGAATCCGAGATCGAGCGTGTGGCCCGTTCTGCCTTCGAGCTGGCGCGCAAGCGTGGCAACAAGTTGTGCTCGATGGAAAAAGCCAACGTGATGGAATCGGGCGTGTTGTGGCGCGAAGTGGTGCAGCGCGTGGGTGACACCGAATACCCCGATGTCGAACTCAGCCATATGTATGCCGACGCGGGTGCCATGCAACTGACCCGCTGGCCCAAGCAGTTCGATGTGATCGTGACTGATAACCTGTTCGGTGACCTGCTGTCCGATCTGGCCGCGATGCTGACCGGATCGCTCGGTATGTTGCCCTCGGCCAGCCTTGGCGCACCGATGGCGAACGGCCGGCCCAAGGCGCTTTATGAGCCCGTGCATGGCTCTGCTCCCGATATCGCCGGTCAGGGCAAGGCGAACCCGATCGCCTGTATCCTCAGCTTCGCCATGGCGCTGCGCTACAGCTTTGACATGGGTGCCGAAGCCGACCGTGTCGAGGCTGCCGTGGCCAAGGTGTTGGCCGATGGTTTGCGCACGGCAGATTTGATGGGTCCCGAAGGCGGCGCACCGATCACGACCAGCCAGATGGGTGATGCCATCGTCGCGGCGCTGGACACCTCGCTCTGATATTTTGGGCCTGCGGTCCCGGATCAACCGGGGCCGCGGCTCTTATGCCTGAGAGCGCCCGATGTAGTGGGTGATCCGCGCCGCAAGCCGGTCCAACGGACGCGCCACAAGCCTATCCCGTGCCGGTTTGATCGCGCGATTGCGCATCCCGATCTGATCATGGATCATCGTGGGTCCGTCCCTTACAGACATGGTGTCATGACTGAATGAGCGTACGACGCCCCTTCTCACACGCCACTCAAGGCACCTCGTCGACGCTGCAACTCGACCCTTGCAAATCCACCGCGACGGGTTTAATCGCCTGTCACACGGTCGGGCTGTAGCGCAGTCTGGTAGCGCACCTGCTTCGGGAGCAGGGGGTCGGAGGTTCGAATCCTCTCAGCCCGACCAGTGATGCCACCTCACACAGGTTTACATCTGTCAGGCGCATCAGAACGTATTTACACGCCCCGCCAACCCCAACAACGAGCCCAGCAACCCGACCACGGTTTGCACGCCAGTCACGGGCGATTCGGTTGCCAAAACAGTGTCTTTCGGGTTGATCGGGAAACTGCGCGCCGCAAATAACCCGTCAGCTGATGTCAGATCGAAGGTGAAAACCACCTGCGGCATTTCGGGACCACGCCCGTCGTTGCGCATCTGTTGCGCCTCGTAATCCCGCAAGACGATAACCCCTTTCGGATTGGCGCGGCTGTCCGTCAAACCCCCTATGATGGAAATCGCTTCAAGCGCGCTGATGTCCTCTTTCTGAAAATACACCAGCCGTTCGGTCCCGGTTGCGCCCAGCGCAGTGAAATAGCGGCGGTCTTCTTCGACAACAATCTTGTCGCCTCCCCGCAGCAGAACATTGCGTGACGCATCAGAAAACAACCGCTCCGCCCGGATCTCATAAGTTGTGCCTTCACGCATCAGTCGCACCAATGGATGACGCAGACTTGGCGCAATGCCCCCACCTGTTGCGATCACGGACAGTATCGTATGGTTGCGATCCGGCAACGGAAAGGTACCGGGCCGCGCCACGCCCGCCAGCAGATCGACAGAGCTTTGCCGCCCCGCCACGACCGAAAGCTGAACCTGCGCCGAAGGAACGATCGGCTCCAAAGCGGTTTGTATCTGACGACGCGCTTCCTCAGGGGTCTGTCCCGCGATCTGAATCTCGTCAAGATAGGGCACGAAAATACTGCCGCCCGGGGATACCGTCAGACCCGACAGGGCGACCTTCTTGTCTACAGTGGGTGTGAGAAGCGAGTTCTCCTGACTGTCCCAGATGACCAGATCAATCCTGTCTCCGGTGCGCACCAGAGGGCTGTCAGGCCCGCGCGTGCTTTCTGGCCAACGGTAGGCGCCGGACCAGCCTGTCACGGGCCATGCCCGTATTTGCGGCAGATTGGCCCGTGTCACAGGCATAACCTGAAAGGTCGGAGAGGCACTGTCCTGTTCGCGCGTGACTTCACCAGTCAGGGCGGCCCCGCGGGGCAGTGCACAGGCTGCCATGAACAAACAGGCCGCAAAAACCTGAAACATCTTCAAAACAAACCGCGACACCAGTTACCCCACGACCACACACCAGATCCTTGTAAAGCTTCCTACAGCCTGCGTCCGATGTTAAACAGGAAAAAGTAACGCGTAGACCGGGTGAGTTGCCGTGAGAGAAGTTTTGTCAGGTCGCTCTGCATGGAGGCCCGGATTCGAGTTGAAAGTGTCGCGC
>NCJR01000086.1 GCA_002282555.1 Rhodobacterales bacterium 34-62-10 | reverse complement strand
CCCAGCGTGGCGATGGCCAGATAGTCCGACCGCAAGCCCAGTGCCGTCTTGCCGATGACCCACGCGACACCTGCCGCCAGCAGACCGCCCACAGGCCATGACAGCAGGATCGGCAGGCCCAGCCCTCCGATATTGCCACTGGATGCGGGATTGATCGCCTCGACCGCGTCGACACCGGGATCATAGACCGCGCGGTAAAGGAAAAAGCCCAGTATCAGGATGACCAGCATCGCCAATGTCCGCGCTGTGCCATTCGGCATGCGCTGATAGGTCAGCACAGCCGCGACAATCGTCGCCGCTCCCATCAGCAGGCCCAGCACGATACCATAACCACCAGCGGCCCAGGCCCCATCAGTCGGCGGCATGGCGATCAGCACCGAAGCCAGACCGCCCAGCGCCACAAACCCCATGATGCCCACATTGAACAGGCCCGCAAACCCCCATTGCAGGTTCACGCCCAGCGCCATGATCGCGCTGATCAGTCCCATGTTCAGGATCAGCAGCGCCGTGTTCCAGCTTTGCATCACGCCGGTGATGACGATCAGCAAAGCGACAATGGCGAACAGCCCGGTATTCTTGACCATCTCGTTCATACCGATTTCCCCTTGAACAGACCCGTCGGGCGGAACAGCAGCACGACCAGCAGGATGATGAAGCTGACCGCAAATTTGTAGTCTGTGGACAAAAGCTGCACCAATCCGTCAGGTGCCATGCTTTCCGGCACGACATAGGTGATGACCTTTTTCCACGCATAGGTGATCGTCACCTCGGAAAAGGCGATGACGAACCCACCCGCGATGGCCCCGACAGGACTGCCCAGGCCACCCACGATGGCGCTGGCAAAGATCGGCAGCAGCAGCTGGAAATAGGTGAAGGCCTTGAAGCTTTTGTCCAGACCATAAAGCGTGCCCGCCACAGTCGCCAAAGCCGCCACGATCACCCATGTGACCACCACGACCTTCTCTGGGTTGATGCCCGACAGCAGCGCCAGATCCTCGTTATCCGAATAGGCGCGCATGGATTTACCGGTGCGTGTCTTGTTCAGGAACCAGAACAGCAGTGCCACGACAACCACCGCCGTCACCACCGTGATGCCCGTGGATGTGCGGATCGCCAACCCTTCCTCCAGCCCCGTCATCTCGCGGAAGGTGCGGGCCGAGATGATGAACCGCTCGCCATCGCCGAAATTGTGATCATCCGGACCAATGATGAAGCGGACAACCCCGTTCATGATGAACATGACGCCCATCGACACGATCACAAGGATCACGGGCTTGGCCTTCTGCACCCGGTAGAACCGATAGACTGCCCGGTCTGTCAGCAGCACGAACAGCGCGCATCCCGCGATACCAAAGGGCAGGGCCAAAAGCGCCGTTGGAAAGGGTCCAAGGCTCAATCCCAGATGCTGGAACCACCACGTGAACAGGATGGTCACCATGGTGCCAAAGGCCATCGTGTCGCCATGGGCAAAGTTGGAAAACCGCAGGATGCCATAGATCAGCGTCACACCCAAAGCCCCCAGCGCCAGTTGGCTGCCATAGGCAATCGCAGGGATGATGACGAAATTCGACAGCGTGATGAATGCGTTGAGAAGATCCATGCCTCAGCCCCCCAAAAACGAACGACGGACTTCGGGATCGGCCATCAGGGCCTTGCCGGTGTCGGTGAAGGCATTGCGCCCCTGCACAAGAACATAACCCTTGTCGGCAATCTCCAGCGCCTGACGCGCGTTCTGTTCCACCATCAGGATCGGAATGCCGGTGCGCGCCACTTCGATGATGCGGTCAAACAGTTCATCCATCACGATGGGGGATACGCCTGCGGTGGGCTCATCCAGCATCAGGACCTTGGGCTTGGTCATCAGCGCGCGCCCCACGGCCACCTGCTGCCGCTGCCCGCCCGACAATTCGCCGGCCGCCTGATAGCGTTTTTCCTTGAGGATCGGGAACAGGTCATAGACCTGCGCCATGGTATCGCGGAAATCATCCTTGCGGATGAAGGCCCCCATCTCAAGGTTTTCCTCCACCGTCATCGAGGTGAAGATATTGCTGGTCTGCGGCACGAACCCCATGCCTTTGATCACGCGGTCCTGCGGGGTAAGCTGGGTGATATCCTCGCCGTCCAGCAGAACCCGGCCCGAGCGCACGTCCAGCATCCCGAACACCGCTTTCATGGCGGTGGATTTGCCCGCACCATTGGGGCCGACGATCACGGCAATCTCGCCCCGGTCCACGGCGATGGTGCAGTCATGCAGGATGTCAGGACCCTTGCCATAACCGCCGGTCATCGCCTCACCGATCAGGAAGGGGCCTCCGGGGGCGGATGTGACCGCACCGCTTTTGCTGCGGGGCATGGCCGTGCCCTGTCCCGCAGGGTTGGTGATCGAGCGGTCCTTGTTGCCGCGATCATCCTGATAGGGGTTGGAACTGCTCATGCGCCCACCATGTCCTTGTTCTTCAGGCCGGTGCCCAGATAGGCCTCGATCACCTGTTCATTGGCCTTGATCTCGGCCAGCGTGCCTTGTGCCAGAACCTTGCCCTCGGCCATGCAGATCACGGGATCACACAGACGCCCGATGAAATCCATGTCATGCTCGATCACCACGAACGTATAGCCGCGCTCCTTGTTCAGCTGCACGATGGCGTCCCCGATCGTGTTCAGCAGAGTGCGGTTCACACCGGCGCCGACCTCGTCCAGAAAGACGATCTTGGCATCGACCATCATGGTGCGGCCCAGTTCCAGCAGCTTTTTCTGACCGCCGGAAATCTGGCTCGCCTTCTGTTCGGCCAGATGGCTGATCGTCAGGAATTCCAGCACCTCATCGGCCTTGGCACGCAGGGCGCGTTCCTCATCGGCGATGCGCTTGCGCCCGAACCATGTATTCCACAGGCTCTCGCCCGACTGGTTGCCCGGCACCATCATCAGGTTCTCGCGGCAGGACATCGAACCGAACTCATGCGCAATCTGAAATGTCCGCAGCAACCCTTTGTGAAACAGATCATGCGGCGGCAGGCCGGTGATATCCTCGCCCATCATCGTGACCTTGCCTGATGTGGGTTTCAGAACCCCTGCAATCACGTTGAACAGCGTGGTTTTCCCCGCGCCATTGGGACCAATCAATCCAGTGATCGCCCCCTGACGGATCTCGAGCGAGGCACCGTCCACGGCACGGAATCCGCCAAACGTCTTCACGACGTTGTCGACTTTGATCATACCTTTTCCCCCGGCACTGTCTGAGTTGCGTGCCTTTATCTTATGCAAACGGCGCGGGGGAAGACCCCGCGCCGTCCGTTTCCGTAGCGTCAGATCAACGGAAGTTCACGGTCTCGATCTTGCCGTCCTTGATCTCGATCTCGCGGTAGTTGCCTGCCGATTCACCGGGTCCGATCAGCTCGACTGCAGTGGCACCGACATAGTCGATGTCGCCACCCGCCTTGATGATCTCGATGGCTTTGGCCAGCTCGCCGGGGAAGATTTCCTCGCCGGGGGCATTGGCCAGATCCATGACGTGATCCTTGAAATCGGCCGAAGCGGGCGAACCTGCCTTCTGCATCGCCAGCATGATCAGCGCCGCTGCGTCATAGCTTTCGGGTGCAAAGGCCGAGGTGCCCTCGAAACCGGCTTCAGAGGCCATCTTCTGGAACATTTCCGCGCCCGCGCTGTCGGTGCCCGGGAACTGGCCGAACGAACCGGTCAGACCTTCGCCGATATCATCGACCAGTTGCTGGCCGACCATGCCGTCGGGCAGAACGAAGGTGTCGAACGCGCCCGAGTCGAGGCTGGCCTGAATGATGCCCTTGCCGCCCTGATCGGTATAGCCTGCGACCACCAGAACCTCGCCACCGGCGGATGCCAGCGCCGCGACTTCGGCGGAATAGTCGGCCTTGCCATCTTCATGGCTGGCGTTGATCGTCACGGTGCCACCGGCTTCGGTGAAGGCGGCTGCGAATGCATCGGCCAGACCCTTGCCATAGTCGTTGTTGGTATAGGTCAGTGCGACGGATTTGATGCCACGGTCCATGATGACTTCGGTCATCACGACGCCCTGACGCGCATCCGACGGAGCGGTGCGGAAGAACAGGTCGTCATCTTCGGCAGTGGACAGACCCGGCGAGGTGGCCGAGGGCGAGATCATCACGACACCATTGGGGCGCGCGACGTTCTGCAGGATCGCACCGGTCACGCCCGAGCAATCCGCCCCCATGAGGGCGTTGACGTTCTCCGAGGTGATCAGGCGTTCAGCCGCAGCCGTGGCCGCACCTGCGTCGATGCAGGTAGAGTCGCCACGCACGGATGTGACGGTCGCGCCATCCAGCAGCGTGCCCGCTGCGTTGACTTCGGCAATCGCCATTTCAGCGCCAGCAGCCATGTTCGGGGTGATCGATTCCAGCGGTCCGGTGAAGCCCAGAATGATGCCGATCTTGATCTCCTGTGCCGAGGCAGCGCCCGTCATCAAAGCGGTCGCAGCCGTGGCCAAAAGCAGTTTTTTCATGTTGTTCTCCCATATTGGAACATTAAGTCCAGGAGGCAGGTTATTGCCACTTTGATCAAAAGAAAAGCGCAATGCGTGGGGCAAAATCACCCGATTGCGACTTTTTGTGACGTCTGGTGCCGCTATATGCAGGGATATGTACCCCTGACCATAGGTCAACTCAAGGAGCAAGCCATGACGCGAAAGTCCCTTCTGACAGCCGCCCTGATCGCGACCCTCTGCGGGACACTCGATCTGTCCTCACCGGCACATGCGCTGGATGCACGTGGTCAGACCTTGCAAGTGGACGCCATGGCGGAGGGCTTCGAAACACCCTGGTCCGTCGCCTTTCTGCCGGGCGGTGCCTTTCTGGTCACCGAGCGCGAAGGCCGTCTGTGGCATATCAGCCCGGACGGGCGACGCAATCAACTGCGTGGCCTGCCCGATATCCGCGTGGCGGGGCAGGGTGGGCTTCTGGATGTTCTGGTTCCACGCGACTTCGCCCAAAGCAACGAGATCATCTTCAGCTATGCCAAACCACAGGGCCGCTTCGAGGGAACGGCGCTGGCCATTGCCCGCCTGTCCGCCGATCGCACCCAGCTTGAGAATGTGCGCCTGCTGTTCGAGATGAAGCCCGGCTCCTCTGGCGGGCGGCATTTCGGGGGCCGCGTGGTCGAGGCGCGGGACGGCACCTTGTTCCTGACCACCGGCGACCGTGGCGATGACGACAGCGCCCAAGACCTGTTGCGGCATAACGGCAAGGTGATCCGCATAAACCGTGACGGCTCGGTTCCCGCTGACAACCCCTTTGTGGGGCGCAGCGATGCCTTGCCGGAAATCTGGTCCTACGGCCATCGCAACCCCCAGGGTGCCACGCTGGACGCCGAGGGGCGGCTGTGGCTGGCCGAACATGGCGCGCGCGGCGGCGATGAGGTCAATCTGGTCCAGCGGGGTGCCAATTACGGCTGGCCCGTGATCTCATATGGGCGTCACTATTCCGGCCAGCGGATCGGCGAGGGGACCGAAAGACCGGGCATGGAACAGCCGCGCATGTATTGGGACCCGTCAATGGCCCCCTCGGGCATGGCCTTCTACACCGGCGATCTGTGGCCCGCATGGCGCGGACAGGCTTTCGTCGGCTCGCTCAAGTTCGATTACATTGCCCGAATCGGCGGCCGCGATCTGGCCGAGGTGGAGCAACTCAAGAGCAGCGAAACAGACCGCGTCCGCGATATCCGCCAGGCCCCCGACGGATCGATCTGGTTCATCAGCGAAGGGCGCGGCACGGTCTATCGCATCGCCCCCTGACGCTCAGATCGACAACCGCGTCGCGTGACTGCCTCGTTCGCGATAGGGCGTTGTGTCGTAATGCGCGCGGTAGCATTTCGAAAAATGTGAGGGCGAGGCGAAACCGCAGGCCAGCGCCACGTTGATCACGCTCATATCCGTCTGCATCAACAGGTTGCGCGCCTTTTGCAGCCGCAACTCCATGTAATACCGTTTGGGACTGCGCGTCAGGTAACGACGGAACAACCGCTCCAACTGTCGCGTCGACATGCCCACGTCGCGCGCCAATATCGACGGGCTGATCGGCTCTTCGATATGGCTCTCCATCATCTGGATCACGCGGCTCAGCTTGGGGTGCCGCACACCGATTCGGGTCGGAACCGACAGGCGCTGCGTGTCCTGATCCGTGCGGATCGAGGAATAGATGAACTGATCCGCCACCAGATTGGCCAACTCTTCGCCATGGTCATTGGCGATCAGCTTCAGCATCAGATCGATCGACGCGATCCCGCCCGCCGTGCTGAAACGGTTGCCATCGACCACAAAGACCGACTTGGTCAGATCGACCTCCTCGAATTCTTCGGCGAAACTGTCCTGATTTTCCCAGTGGATCGTCGCGCGTTTGCCATCCAGCAGCCCGGCCTTGGCCAAGGCATAGCTGGCGGTGCACAACCCGCCCAGCAGCATCCCCTTGCGCGCCTCGCGGCGCAGCCACGAGATGATCTTCTTGGTGGTGGATTTCTGAACATCCACCCCGCCGCAGACGACAACCACGTCATCGCGCGTCAATTCCGTCAGGTCGGCATCCAACTGAAACTCGGTCTCCGCCGAACAGCGGATATGCGTGCCGCCTTCCCCGATCAGCATCCAGGTATAGGCATTGCGCCCCAGCATGCGGTTGGCGATCCGCAGGCTTTCCAGCGCCGAGGCAAAGCTGAGAAGCGTGAAATTGTCCAGCAGGACAAACACGAACCGGCGCGGTGCAGCAGCCGGGGCTGTGTCCTTGACCAGTGGTCGGGGCGAAGGCATATGCAAGGCGCTCCATCAGGGTTGCAGGGCAATTGAGCAGGTTTGCCGAACCGCATCAAGGGCCGCAACGTCGTTCTGAGGTGCAAACGCGCCAAATCGCGACATTGCGCGTCGTCTTTCACTTTCGATCTGCAAATCGCTTGTGGCATGACGCCTGCGGCTTTTGTATAGAAGGCCGGATTTCAGGACTCTGGCGGAGATGCAGACATGAGCGAGTGGCAGAAAACCGATTGGCGCAATCGCCCCCGGGTTCAGATGCCCGACTATACCGACGCGGCTGCATTGGCGGCGGTCGAGGCGCAGCTGTCAAAATATCCGCCGCTGGTTTTTGCCGGCGAAGCGCGCAAGCTCAAGGCCGCACTGGGCGAGGCCGCGCGCGGCGAGGCCTTCCTGCTGCAGGGCGGCGATTGCGCCGAAAGCTTTGACCAGTTCAGCGCCAACGCGATCCGCGACACCTTCAAGGTGATGCTGCAAATGGCCATGGTGCTGACCTACGGCGCCAAGGTGCCTGTGGTGAAAGTGGGCCGCATGGCGGGGCAATTCGCCAAGCCACGCTCTGCGCCCACCGAAGTGATCGAGGGGGTCGAACTGCCCTCCTATCGCGGGGACATCATCAACGATCTGGCTGCCACGCCCGACGCACGCCGCCCCGATCCCGCACGGATGTTGCAGGCCTATCNNNNCAGGCCTATCTGCAAGCTGCCGCAACCCTGAACCTGCTGCGCGCTTTTTCGACGGGCGGCTATGCCGATGTGCATCAGGTTCATAGCTGGACGCTGGGTTTTACCGAGGGCGAGAAGGCCGCGAAATACCGCGACATGGCCAACCGCATCAGCGATACGCTGGATTTCATCAAGGCGGCGGGCATCGACAGCAAGATGGCCCATACGCTGCAGACGGTGGATTTCTACACCAGCCACGAAGCCTTGTTGCTGGAATATGAAGAGGCGCTGACGCGGCTTGACACCACCTCGGGCAAATGGCTTGCAGGGTCTGGCCATATGGTCTGGATCGGGGATCGCACGCGCCAGCCTGATGGGGCGCATGTGGAATATTGCCGTGGCGTGCTGAACCCGATCGGGCTGAAATGCGGCCCGTCGATGACTTCGGACGATCTCAAGGTCTTGATCGCCAAGCTGAACCCCAAGAACGAGGCGGGCCGCCTGACCCTGATCGCGCGCTTTGGCGCGGGCAAGGTGGCGGAACACCTGCCGCGTCTGATCAAGACGGTGCGCGAAGAGGGGGCGAATGTCCTGTGGGTCTGCGATCCGATGCATGGCAACACGATCAAATCCTCGACCGGCTACAAGACCCGGCCCTTCGATGCCGTACTGCGCGAGGTGCGCGAGTTCTTTGCCGTGCACAAGGCCGAGGGCACGATCCCCGGCGGTGTGCATTTCGAGATGACGGGGCAGGACGTGACCGAATGTACCGGCGGTTTGCGCGCGGTCAGCGATGAGGATCTGTCGGCCCGTTACCACACCGCATGCGATCCGCGCCTCAACGCCAGCCAATCGCTGGAACTGGCCTTTCTGGTGGCCGAGGAATTGTCCAGCCTGCGCGCGGAACGTCAGGCGGCGGCTGCGGTCTGACACGAGAAAATCACACGAAACGCGGCGGGCCTTGTGCCTGCCGCGTGACGTGACATCGCCGGGCCTGTCAGTCCTGCGGTGTAACCAGCCGTAAATTGCGGATGACAGGCTTGCCGGTGGTGGAACGCTTGGCACCATCGAATGTGGTTTGCCCCTCGGAAAACCCCCGCAACGGTGCAAGAGCCTGTTCGGTCACCTTTGGGCGGTGCCAGTCCCGCGCCACATCATGGCCGGTGATCTGGGTCAGGCGCCGGGACCGGATCGCAAAACGACGCGGCGCGCGGCCGATGCTGCCGCTGGTATCGAAACATCCCAGAATGCGGTTGACCACGCCACCCTCGTCGCTCAGCGGCAACAACAACAGGCGCGCCTCCAGCACCGGCTTGCCGATCCCCGGTTCGGCCTCAAGCGTCAGGGTCGCAATGGTTGGCGCGGCGCAGACCTTTTCCATGCAGGCGGCCAGATCGTCGCGCGCCTCCGGCATGAAAAAGGCACTCAGCGGCATGCCACGCACTTCCATCCCCAGAAGGTCGCTCAGATGCGATCCCGCAATCCGCAACCGCCCAACACCCGGCGCGATCTGTTCCAGAATGAACGCATATTCCAGCGCGTTCTCGATTCCGCGCGGATCGATCTCGGACCGACGCGGCATGGAGCGCTGCCCGCGCAATGCGTGCCAATACGCCTCGACGGTGGCGATATGGGGAAAGCGCGCGTCAGTCCGATGGCGGCTCATCAAGATCACATTGCTGTCTTGGCGCGAAAAGGGCGCATTTCTGTCGATACGCATAGCGGCTCGTCCTTGTGGGTCCGGTGCTGAGGTTTGGACGATGCCGGAACCGGGGGCGGTCCTGCGGCATATCCTAGGGCAGGGAAGGTTACTCTTTCCTTAATATGCCATATCTCGCCGAAAATGCGTCGCGAATTCTCAAGCTTTGGTTAACCTCCTTGGGGTGTTTGGCGGCGGTCTTGCCGTTCAGTCCCGGAACGGCTAGGGCATCAGCCGATGCACCATGATCGCCAATCAAGGAGAGCCGCAGGTGATAGAATCGATGACCGGGTTTGCCACTGCCAAAGGCGCGGCATTGGGGGCAAGTTGGACATGGGATCTGCGCAGCGTCAACGGCAAGGGGCTGGACCTGCGGTTGCGGGTGCCCGATTGGATCGACGGGCTTGAGGCGCGGTTGCGCGCCCGCGTGACCGCAGCCGTGGCGCGCGGCAATGTCACGCTGAACCTGCGCCTGAGCCGTGACGAGGGGGCTGTGGAACTTGCCGTGAACCCCGCCGGATTGTCTGCGGTCATCGCGGCCATGGCGCAGGTCGAGGCCGAAGCGATGCAGACCGGCCTGTCTCTGGCCCCGGCGACGGCGGCGGATATCCTTGGCGTGCGCGGCGTTTTGGAAAGCCGCGGGCTGGACAGTGAATCCGCACCGCTGCTGGCCGCGCTGCTGGCCGATTTCGACAACGTTCTGGCCGATTTCCGCGCCATGCGCCGGGCCGAAGGGCGCGCGCTGCACAGCGTGATCCACGCGCAGTTGTTGCAGATCGCCTCGCTGGTCGATCAGGTCGCCACAGCGACCGAAGCCCGCGCCACCGAAATGGCCACCACGCTGCGCGCAAATCTGGCACGCGTGCTGGACAACAGCGATGGCGCAGACCCGCAGCGCGGGGCGCAGGAACTGGCCCTGATCGCGGTCAAGGCCGACGTGACCGAGGAGGTGGACCGCCTGCGTGCCCATATCGACGCCGCGCGCGCTCTGCTGGACAGTCCCGAACCCGTGGGCCGCAAACTGGATTTCTTGATGCAGGAATTCAACCGCGAGGCCAATACGCTCTGCTCCAAGTCGCAGCACAAGGTTTTGACCCGGATCGGACTGGACCTGAAAACCGTGATCGACCAGATGCGCGAGCAGGTTCAGAACATCCAATAAATCCGCATGACGGAAGGCAAGACCATGGAACAGCGACGCGGACTTCTGATCATTCTGTCCTCACCCTCGGGCGCAGGAAAATCGACGCTGGCCAAACGGTTGCGCGACTGGGACCCGTCGATCCGCTTCTCGGTCTCGGCCACGACACGGCCCCCGCGCCCGGGCGAAGACCATGGCCGCGAATACTATTTCCACAGCCGCGATGAATTCGAGGGCATGGTGGCGCGCGACGAGATGCTGGAACATGCCGAGGTGTTCGGCAATTTCTACGGCAGCCCCAAAGGTCCGGTCGCCGCCGCCATCGACGCAGGCCAGGACGTGCTTTTCGATATCGACTGGCAGGGCGGTCAGCAGGTCCGCAACTCCAGCCTTGGCAAACATGTCCTGTCGGTCTTCATCCTGCCGCCGTCGATCCCCGAACTGGAACGCCGCCTGCGCTCGCGCGGGCAAGACAGCGATGATGTGATCAACACCCGCATGACCAAATCGCGCGACGAGATCAGCCACTGGCCGGAATATGACTTCGTGCTGGTCAATGACGATCTGGACGCGACCTTCGACAAGCTCAAGACCATCGTGAGCGCCGAACGCCTGCGCCTGTCGCAGCAGCCCGGACTGGTCGACACTGTCCGCCGTCTCAACAAGGAATTCGAGGATCGCACATGACACTTTACGCTCTGGATGGAAAATCCCCGCAACTGCCCGCAGACGGTGATTGCTGGATCGCACCCGATGCCAATGTGATCGGCAATGTGGTGCTGGAACCCGGCGCATCCGTATGGTTCGGCGCGACGCTGCGCGGCGATAACGAGGTGATCCATATCGGCGCGGGCAGCAATGTGCAGGAAAACACCGTCATGCATACCGATATCGGCTATCCGCTGACAGTGGGCATGAACTGCACCATCGGGCACAAGGCGATGCTGCATGGCTGCACCATTGGCGACAATACCCTGATCGGCATGGGAGCCACGATCCTGAACGGGGCCCGGATCGGCAAGAACTGCCTGATCGGGGCCGGGGCGCTGGTGACCGAAGGCAAGGAGATCCCGGACGGATCACTGGTGATGGGCGCGCCCGGCAAGGTGGTGCGCCAGTTGGACGAGGCCGCGATCGAGGGGCTGCGCCGCTCGGCTGAAGGCTACCAGATGAACATGCGCCGTTTCGCCAAAGGTCTGACCCCGCTCTGAGTGACACGCTGCGCGGGGATATTTGAGGCAAGAAGAAACACGGCAAAACGCAGGGCAGGGGCCATGGGCACCGCTTGCCGTTGTCTGCGGCCTGTGCCAGTTGTTGCGCAGCAATAGGAAAGACATGCCATGAAGAACTCCAAAGGATCGCTGATCCGCCCCGTTCCCCTGCCTGACAGCATCAGCCGCCCGGTGGTCACACCGCTCAGCCCTTCGGTGGTCTATGCCTCGGACACGCCCGACGATCTGGACGCGCAATATGAGGGGCGCACGCAAGGCTACACCTATGCGCGCGAAGGCCATCCCAATGCCGATGTGCTGGCGCAGCGGATCGATCTGCTGGAAGGCGGGCAAGGCGGGATCGTGACGTCCTCGGGCATGTCGGCGGTCGCGGCGGTGATGATGGGTTTGCTCAAGGCGGGCGATCATGTGTTGGGGGGCGATAAGCTTTATGGCCGGTCCCTGCGCCTGATGAAGCAGGACCTGCCGCGTCTGGGCATTGCCACCAGTCTGGCCGATCCCACCGATGTCGCTGCAATGGAAGCGGCCCTGCGCCCTGAAACCCGGATGATTCTGGTCGAGGTGGTGTCGAACCCGACGCTGCGCGTGGCCGATATTGAGGGTCTGGCCAAGCTGTGCAAGGCGCGTGGCGTCCTGCTGGCGGTCGATAACACCTTTACCACACCGCGCGCCTATCGCCCCTTTGATGCAGGTGCCGATATCGTCATCCACTCGGTGACCAAGCTGTTGGCGGGCCATTCCGACGTGACGCTGGGCTATGCCTGTGCGACCGATCCTGTCCTGCAAAAGGCGATCTACGATTTCGCCGTCACCACCGGCCTGACCGCCAGCCCCTTTGACTGCTGGCTGGCCGAGCGGGGTCTGGCCACCTTCAACCTGCGCTTTGACCGGGCCGAGGCGAATGCGAGCGCACTTGCCGATCATCTGGCGGGCTTGCCGGGCGTCAAGCGCGTGCTCTACCCGATGCGGGCCGACCACCCGGATCGCGCGCGTGCTGGCGAATTGCTGGGCACGCGCGGCTGCAACATGGTCAGCTTCGAGTTGGAGGGCGGGCGCGCTGCCGCCAATGCCTTCACCCGCGCCGCCGATGGTCTGGCTTTTGCGCCGACACTGGGCGATGTGGGCACCACGCTCTCGCATCCGGCCAGCTCCTCGCATCGCGCGCTTCAGCCTGCCGAACGTGAGGCGCTTGGCATGAGCGAGGGGTTCTTCCGCGTCTCGGTCGGTCTGGAAGAGCCTGACGCGCTGCTGGCGGTCTTTACCCGCGCCGTGGCCGCCACGCGCGGCGCAGACTGAGCCGATGCCGGACGCCACGATCCGCAGCATCCTTGACGCCGTCCCCTTGCCCGCCATCTTTCTGGGCGAGGGTGACCGCATCATGGGCTTGAACGCGCGGGCCGAGGCGTTGTTCGGCACAGCCGAGGGGCGGCCCTTCATCACCGTGATCCGGCAACCCACCGTGCTGGATGCCGTGGCCGCAGCCCGCGCGCAGCGATTGCCGCAAGCGGCACGCTATCTGGCCAAGGACGGGATGCAGGACGTGATCTATGCCGTCCACTGCGCCCATGTCGAAGCGGGACCCGCAACGGGCATCCTGATCAGCTTTGAGGATGTGACGAACCAGCAGCAGATCGGCCAGATGCGCCGCGATTTCGTGGCCAATGTCAGCCACGAGCTTCGCACGCCTCTGACCGCGCTGATCGGCTTCATCGAGACGCTGCAAGGCCCCGCCAAGGATGACGCCACAGCGCGCGCGCGGTTTCTGGGCATAATGGCGAATGAGGCGCAGCGAATGAACCGGTTGGTGCGCGATCTGCTGTCGCTCAGTCAGGTCGAGGAGATGGAGCGTGTGCGTCCCGACACAAGACTGGAGCTGACGGACCTGTTGCGCTCGGTGATGCGGACCCTTGCGCCCTTGGCCGAAAAGTCCGGTGGCACCTTGACTGCCCAAATGGATACGGCGCCCTTTTTCGTCGAGGGTGACGCGGATCAGTTGCGGCAGGTGTTCGGCAACCTGATCGAGAATGCGATCAAATACGGGGGTCGGCCGCCTGCGGTGCAGGTCCATCTGACCCCGCTCGAGCGCGACCCCTCGTTGCGTGGACCGGCCATCAGTATCGACGTGATCGACAATGGCCCCGGCATTGATCCTGTGCATATTCCGCGCCTGACCGAACGGTTCTACCGCGTCGATGGTCACCGCTCGCGTGAAATGGGCGGCACCGGGCTGGGACTGGCCATCGTCAAGCATATCGTCAACCGCCATCGCGGACGGCTGCGGATCGAGAGCACGCTGGGGCAGGGCAGCCGCTTCACCGTGGTCCTGCCGCGCGTGCTGTAAAGCGCTCTCGATTGAACCTTAATCACCCAACGCTGCCTGAATCAAATATTTCAACGCGTTAGGCGATATTTTTGTGTCAAGGTGAAATCGAAACGCCTGGATCACCGCGGCAGCGTGTCCTCATCCCCGGTCTGGGTGGCCAGCCAATCGCGAAACAGCACCAGCGCCGGATCCTGCGCTTTGACGCGCGGCCAGACCAGATAATAACTGCCCCGCGTCCGCGTCGGCCCGCCAAACGCCATCACCAGACGTCCCGCCGCCAGATCCTGCTCCGCCAGATAATCAGGCAGCAACGCCACACCCAATCCGTGCAACGCCGCCTGCGTGATGGTCGAGAATTGGTCATAGACCGTGCCCTGCGGCACCTCGGTCGTGACACCGTGACTGGCGAACCAATCCGCCCAGGCGCGGGGCCGCGTCTCGATATGCAGCAAGGGCAGGGACAGAAGATCAGCCGCCCGCCGCAGGGGGCGGCGCATCGCCAGATCCGGCGTGCAGACCGCCACCACGGTTTCGGTGCGCAGCAGCATATGATCCGTGCCCGACCAATCGGCATCGCCGTAATGGATCGCCGCATCAAAGGGTTGCGTGGCAAAGTTGAACGGCGCCAGCCGCGTGGCCATGTTGATCGTCACCTCCGGATGCAACCTCGCGAAATCCGCCAGACGCGGCACCAGCCAGCGCATCCCGAAGGTGGGCAGGATAGCCAGATCCAGCGTCCCGCCACGCGGCTGCACCCGCAACCTGAGCGAGGCCTGCGCGATCTGATGCAGCGCCTCGCGCACCTCGGCGACATAGGCGCGGGCAGGGGGCGTCAACTCCATCCGCCGCCCGTCCCGCAGGACCAGCGGCACGCCCATCTGCGCCTCCAGCGTCTGGATCTGACGACTGACCGCGCTTTGCGTCAGCGACAACTCATCCGCCACCGCCGTGGCGCTGCCCAGACGGTCCAGCGCCTCAAGCGCGCGCAGCGATGCGATCGAAGGCAAGAAGCGGCGCGGGGCGATCATCTATGCGGTTTACTCATCATGTGATGCGAAACTATCGTTTCTTTCAGGCTTGTCTATGGTGTAACCTGCACGCAGACAAGAAAAGACCGCGCGAAAAACTCATGATCACGACCCGTGTCGCGCCATTCCTGAAGGAGGACCCCATGAACGAAATGAGCCGCCAAGTCCCGAAACTGCGCGCCAAGGATGCCCCCGATCTGGGTCAGTTCGACTGGGCCGAT
>NCJR01000085.1 GCA_002282555.1 Rhodobacterales bacterium 34-62-10 | reverse complement strand
AATCAAGCGTCTCTTGGCGCGCGGAAAAACCCGATTCCGTCAGGCATCAGGGAAGGGTGCGACCACGGGTTCCGCCAAAATTGCCCCCGCGGGCGGGGCAATCGGCGCAACCGGTGTCGCCGGTCGCGGGGGTGGCGGCGTCTCGGCTGCGGCGGTGGAACTATCGGCTGCCTGCACTGTGCTGGCGGGGGGCGAAACCACCGGACCGGGCGCCGCACCGAACCACCCCTCGGATGCGCGCCGCCGCACCAGAAAATTCTCGATCTGCTTGGCCGCATTGCGGCTGAGGTTGCGCATCTGCACCTCTTTCGACTGGGTCAGACCCGAGCCGAGAATCGTGTTGCCCGAAATCGTTTCCATGATCGTGATCTGCTCGGGTGGCGTATTCAGCTTGCCGCCCGCCGCATCATCCCAGACCGTCAACAGGACAATCAGCACCGAGTTGGGCGAGGCGACCAGCGGAATACCGGGCTGCGCTAGAACATAGCCCTCGACGCTGACGCCTAGGTGATAGAGTTTGTCACCCTCATAGCGACCGAAACGCTCGTCGATCGCGCTGGTCATCGCCTCTTTCCACTCCTCCTCCGACGCCTCACGCGACAGCGGCCCGCGCGTCATCTTGGAGGCGACGACAACATTGTGGCCCAGCCGGAAATCACCCAGATCGACAGGTGCCTGATCAAGGTCATTGGGGTTGGTACAGGCGGCCAGCAGCACGAGGACGCTGAGCAAGGCAAAGAGACGAGGCATGCATATATCCTTAGATCCTGTCCCAACCCGCATAGCGCAGCCCAACGCCTCGCGCAACGCATCTACACTGATACGTGTTTGCCGCGTGGCGGGACAGTCGCGGGTCCCTGATCCTGCATCACGGTCACGACCCTGTGCGACAGTGTCAGAACCCGACATGACGACCGCACCCTGTCCATAAAGAGCAGGTCAAAATTCAACCACCATGGCGCGGTTCTTTTGCACATGTTTCAATGCCAGATGTCGCGCATCCCGGCCCTTGAGATGTGGCCGCGCCAGTCGCCCTGCAGCCTTCCGAAACAGCATGGGTGCTTCGCGCATGATCGGGAAACGCCGTCTCATCGCCATTGCCCCCACTGCCTTCAACGCTTCCGGGCCCGCATACAAACTTTCTGCGATGGCACCCTCCGCATAGATCAGTTGATGCTTGTCGAACAGGAGATGCCAATAGTCGACGCCACCCGGACCGCAGTCGACCTCAATCCCGTCCAGAAACAACAGATCCTTTGCCGCAACCAGAACCTCGTGGCAGCCAAACATGTTTCTGGCGATCTTCGACCGTGCGAAGATCCGGTGATGCGGTGACACCACCAGATCGCGCCGCGGAACGCCCGCACCCAAGGCACCCGCGCGAATACGGATCGGCCTGAGTTCCGGCTTGCACGCAAGATCGGTCGGCGTCAGCGCCTGACATCCGATCCACCGAAGCGGCTGAAACCCTTCATCCAGCGTCAGAATAAGATCGCCTACGCACAGCTTCTCCACCGGGACCTCGCCATCAATCGTTGTGATCAGGACGCCCGCTGCGAAACACACCGTCACCGCATTGTTCAGCGCCGAGGACAGCGTCGCATCGCTTCCCGCAGCCGTAGCAAAGCGGCCAAGGTCTATGGATGAAATATTGGGAAGATCATCAAGCGAGTCGCTGGGAATGATGAAATATCGCCGCTCGGTGCCATTGCTGACATCGATGATCAGCATATCGGCAAAGTCGTCACCGCGGTCGGCAATGGCTGTCGTGCCATTGTCTGACGTTATGCGCGACCCGTTATCATCGGGATGATAGATCGCGTCGATCGTATAGGCGGTCCCTCCGATGATCAGCGTATCACCGTTGTTGAATTCTTCCACCGGATCGCCAGAGTTCTGGATTTTCTCGACAGCATCGAAAACGTCCAGAATCCGCCCATTCGCGGTGGACAATGTCGATTCAAAAAGCAGCCCGGAAATCTCGATCAGATCATGAATGGCTGCCATGTCACGCGATCCCTGCGGCCGTCAGGCAACCGATCCCCTGAACAGGTTTTTCCTCAAGGGTCGGCACAACGCTCCGATTGATCAGGGTCGAACCCGACCACGCGGGGGTCACGCCTCTAAGACGGTTGCGCCCCCGCATGTGGCCGCGTGCAACAGGCTTCAACAGCGCATCAACGATCCTGCAATCCACCACCAAACCCACCTCCCTATCGGGCAACCACAGAACATCGTCGGCACGGATTGTTCTGGCATTGCGCCAATATCGTGGTGAATGGTTGATCAGTCCTTAGCGTCTCACGGCCTTGTGCAGGTGGAAACGCAAAAAGCCCGCTCTAGCCGCGGCCTTTGCATGGGTTCTCAGGTGAACTTGTTGTCCCGTGGAAAGCCACGCGGCGCCATACGACCCGCCGTCGCACGCTTGGCCAGCCACTCCTCAAGATCACTCTCGGTTCGCGTGCGTCCGGCCGGATCACGCCATGTCAGGCCATCGGCCAGCGCAAAGGTGATCGCATCCGACAGCCCGCCATCCTTGAACTTCTGCAAGCGCACGCCCTTGCCCCGACCCATTTCGGGCAACTCGTCCAGCGGGAACACCAGAACCTTGCGGTTCTCGCCCACACAGGCCACATGGTCGCCCACCACCGGGCGGCACACCAGCGCGCGCGCATCACCCGACAGGTTCAACACCTGCTTGCCCGTGCGGGTCTGGGCGACGACCTCATCCTCCAGCACGACAAACCCGTCACCCGCCGAGGACGCCACCAGAAGCTTGCGCCCCGGCTTGTGGATCAGGATATCCACAATCTGCGCCTCGTTGGGCAGATCCACCATCAAGCGCAGCGGCTCGCCCATACCGCGCCCGCCGGGAAGGTTCATGGCACCGACCGTGTAGAACCGCCCGTTCGATGCAAACACCAACAGCTTGTCCGTGGTCTCGGCATGGAAGGCAAAACGCGGCCCGTCACCGTCCTTGAACTTGATCTCGCGCGTCAGGTCGATATGGCCCGACATCGCCCTGATCCAACCCATCTGCGAACAGATCACGGTCAGCGGCTCCCGCTCGATCATCGCCTCGATGGGCACGTCCTCGATCACGCCAGCCTCGGCAAACTGCGTGCGCCGCGCCCCACCGGGGCTGCTCGCGCCAAACTGCTTGCGCACCTCGCGCAGCTGATCGGCAATCGCCGCCCATTGCAGCTTGTCGCTGTCCAGCAGGTCCTCCAGCGTGGCCCGCTCCTCCATCAGCGCATCGCGCTCGCGGATCAGCTCGATCTCCTCCAGCCGCCTCAGGGACCGCAGACGCATGTTCAGGATCGCCTCGGCCTGCACTTCGGTCAGCGACGGCTCTTCCTCATCGCCGATCACCCGCGCCAGCAAGGGCGAGACATAATCCTTCTCGGACGTGGCCCGTGCATGCGGACGACCCCAATCCTCATACATCAGCGCCCGCTTGGGATCGTCATCATAGCGGATGATATCAATCACCCGATCCAGATTGAGGAAGGCAATGATGAACCCTTCCAACACCTCAAGCCGGTGGTCGATCTTCTCCATCCGGTGGGCCGAGCGGCGCTGCAACACCTCGCGCCGGTGATCCAGAAACGCGCGCAACACTTCCTTGAGCGAGCAGACCTTGGGCGTCAGCCCGTCGATCAGCACATTCATGTTCAGGCTGAACCGCAGCTCCAGATCCGAATTGCGGAACATCATCCCCATCAGCACATTCGGATCAACCGTCCGCGCGCGCGGCTCCAGCACCAGACGCACGTCATCGGCGGATTCGTCACGCACATCGGCCAGAATCGGGATCTTCTTGGTCTGGATCAGCTCCGCGATCTTCTCGATCAGCTTGGATTTCTGCACCTGATAGGGGATCTCGGTCACGACGATCTGCCACTGACCCCGCCCCAGATCCTCGACCTCCCATGTGCACCGCAGCCGGAACGATCCGCGCCCCGTGCGATAGGCCTCGGCGATGTTCTCGCGCGGCTCGACGATCACGCCGCCGGTCGGAAAATCCGGCCCCGGCACGAATTGCAGCAAGGTCTCGTCGGGCGCATCGGGGGACTTGATCAGATGCAGACAGGCCGCAACCAGTTCCTCGATGTTGTGCGGTGGGATGTTCGTCGCCATGCCGACGGCGATACCGGACGATCCATTGGCCAAAAGGTTCGGAAACGCCGCCGGGAACACCACAGGTTCTTCCAGCGTGCCGTCGTAATTGGGGCGGAAATCGACCGCGTTCTCGGCCAGCCCCTCCATCAACGCTTCGGCAGCAGCGGTCATCCGCGCTTCGGTGTAACGCGCAGCGGCGGGGTTATCCCCGTCGATATTGCCAAAATTCCCTTGCCCGTCCACCAGCGGATAGCGGACGTTGAAATCCTGCGCCAGACGCGCCATCGCATCATAGATCGCGGCATCGCCATGCGGGTGATAGTTGCCCATCACATCGCCCGAGATCTTGGCCGACTTGCGGAAACCACCCGTACTGCTCAGCCGCAACTCGCGCATCGCATACAGAATCCGGCGGTGCACCGGCTTCAGCCCGTCCCGCGCATCAGGCAGCGCCCGGTGCATGATCGTGGACAAGGCATAGGTCAGATAGCGCTCGCCAATGGCGCGCCGCAGGGGTTCCGACACCTCGGACGGGTTCGGGATGGGGTCGAGGGTCAAATCGCTCATGCCTGCGGTGATAGACGCAGCCCGCGTATTGGTAAAGCACGCCGCATCGCAAGACCGGATGTTTTTGACAATTTATCCGGCACGCCCCAAGCGAATCGCTTATAATAAAGCCCTGCTCGGTCAATTTTGACCAACAAGTTCTGCTCGTAAATATGTTGGGGGTGCGCATTATGTGGCGCTTAATTATCATTACTTTTGCATTTTTGGGGTGGTCCTTCTACACCCTCAGTGGCGGCGCCGATTATCAGCCGCGTGAAGGCTCCCGTCAGGCCGAAGCGCTGAAGGCGCGGACGGCTGCCGAGTCGCGCGTGGCGCAAACGCCAGCCAATTCTGCCCCAGCCAACCTTACCCCAGCCAATCTTACCCCAGCCAACGCTGCCCTGAACAACCCGTCACTGGCCGGTCCGCTCACCGCGACCCGCAATCTGATCGACCTGACGGATGTGCCTGCCGTCACCGCCGCGCTGGACAGACCAGCCGCCCCCTTGTCCCAGAACCCGGATATCGCGCGTGACCAGCAAGCCGGATATGACGACAAGCGGATCGCCAACATCAGTCTGGCCGAACCCGCGGCTTTTGCGCAAGCGGCAGGGATGATCCCCGTTTCCGCCGAAGCCGGGCCCACGCCACAGCAGGACCTGCGTGATCTGCGCCGCATCACCGGCAACAGCGTCAACATGCGCACCGGCCCCGGCACCAGCTTCGGCATCCTGACCCGCGTCACCCGCGATACCGAGGTCGAAGTGCTGGAAGTCTTCGAAAACGGCTGGTTGCGCCTGCGTGTTGTCGACAGCAGTCGCGTCGGATGGGTCTCGTCCCGACTCGTCTCCTCTGCCCCTGATCGAGGCTGATGGAAACGCGCAGTTGCGCCTTTCCTTGGCAAAGGTCATGAAGGCCGCATGAACACAAAATCCATCCTGATCACCGGCTGCTCTTCCGGCATCGGCTATGACGCGGCCCATGGCCTCAAGGCGCGAGGCTGGCGCGTTTTTGCCGCCTGCCGCCAACCGTCCGACGTTGACCGCCTGCGCGCCGAAGGGCTCGAGGCGGTGCAGCTTGACTATGCCGACCCTGCTTCGATCCGCGCGGCGCTGGCCCATGTGCTTGACCAGACCGGCGGCACGCTGGACGCGCTGTTCAACAACGGTGCCTATGCCTGCCCCGGTGCCGCCGAAGACCTGCCCCGCGAAGCGCTGGCCGAGATTTTCGAGGTGAATGTTTTCGGCTGGCACGACCTGACACGGCTTGTGATCCCGGTGATGCGCGCGCAGGGACATGGCCGGATCGTCAACTGCTCCTCGGTGCTTGGCTTGGTCGTGGCACCTTGGCGATCCGCCTATAACGCAACAAAATATGCGCTCGAGGCTCTCAGCGACACGCTGCGGATCGAAATGCGCGGCACCGGCATCAACGTGATCCTGATCGAACCCGGCCCTGTCGCCAGCCAGATTCGCGCCAATTCGATTCCGCATTTCGAACGCTGGATCGACTGGCAGAACAGCGCGCGCGCGGATCAATACCGCAACACACTGCTCAAGCGGCTTTATGAACCCAAGGCCAAAAAGGACAGGTTCGAACTGCCTGCCTCGGCTGTGACCGCCAAACTGATCCGCGCTTTGGAAGCCCCCACCCCCAAGGCGCGCTATTTCGTCACAACGCCCACCTATGCGATGGCGGCGTTGCGGCGTATCCTGCCGACGCGGGCACTGGACTGGGTTCTGGCAAAAGGCTGACGTGCCACCATCCTGCACGAAAATTCCGGTTCGCTTTTTGCCGCGCGCCCCCTACATGGGGCGGATAAACGAAAAAGGACTGAAGTCATGAGGGACGATCCACTTTTCTATGTCGTGGTAGCAGCCTGTCTGGGCGTGCTGGCCATTCTGATGGTCGGCATCGGCGGCTTTGCCAAAGGTGGCGAATTCAACCGCAAGCACGGCAACCGGATCATGCGCTGGCGGATCGGCGCGCAATTGGTGGCGGTGATCCTTATTCTTCTTTTCGTATGGATTCGCAGACAGGGGTAAACGATGATCGTTCTGAACAAGATCTACACCAAGACCGGCGACGACGGTGAAACCGCACTGGGCAACGGTGCACGGGTTGCAAAACACTCGATGCGCGTCACCGCCTATGGCACCGTGGACGAGGCGAACGCGACCGTCGGCATGGCCCGCCTGCATGCCGCACCCGAACTGGACGCGGCGCTGGCCCGCATCCAGAACGACCTTTTCGATCTGGGCGCGGACCTGTGCCGCCCCGACATGGAGCGCGACGCGGAGTCCGAATACCCGCCGCTGCGCATGGTCAAATCGCAGGTGGACCGCCTCGAATCCGAGATCGACACGATGAATGCCCGGCTTGAACCGCTGCGCAGCTTCATTTTGCCCGGCGGGTCGGCACTGGCCGCCTATCTGCACCTCTGCCGCACCATCAGCCGCCGCGCCGAGCGCGAGACCGTGGAACTGGCCACGATGGAGAACGTCAATCCGGACGCGGTCAAATACCTCAACCGCCTGTCTGACTGGTTCTTTGTCGCCGCGCGCGTCGCCAATGACGATGGCCGCGCCGATGTGCTCTGGGTGCCGGGGGCCAATCGTTAATTTCTTGTTATGTCCCACGATGGGACATCTGTTGGGAAAAACGCGGCGTCTTATGGCCATGACGTGACGATTTTGCCCTGTTTCAACGCGGCGCAAGATTATATCAACACCCGGAGCGTTATCTGAGGAGTCGCCACGCGCCTCCTCGCAATCCAAGGGAGACCACGCCAATGAAGGTGCTCGTACCTGTCAAACGTGTGATCGATTACAACGTGAAGGTTCGCGTCAAGGCGGACGGAAGCGGTGTCGATCTCGCCAATGTCAAAATGTCGATGAACCCGTTCGACGAGATCGCGGTCGAGGAGGCGATCCGGCTCAAGGAAGCGGGCAAGGCCGAC
>NCJR01000416.1 GCA_002282555.1 Rhodobacterales bacterium 34-62-10 | reverse complement strand
CGCATCCATATGGGCCATGTGCGCAACTACACGATGGGCGATGTGATCGCGCGCTACAAGGTGACCAAGGGCTTCAACGTCCTGCATCCGATGGGCTGGGACGCCTTCGGCATGCCCGCCGAAAACGCGGCCATGGCCATCGGCGGCCATCCCAAGGACTGGACCTATCAGAACATCGCCGACATGCGCGCCCAGATGAAACCGCTTGGCCTGTCGATTGACTGGAGCCGGGAATTCGCCACCTGCGATCCCGAATATTACGGCCAGCAGCAGGCGCTCTTTCTCGACATGCTGGAAAAAGGTCTGGTCTACCGCAAGAACGCTGTGGTGAACTGGGATCCGGTCGATATGACCGTTCTGGCCAATGAACAGGTGATCGACGGCAAGGGCTGGCGCTCGGGTGCCGATGTGGAACGGCGCGAACTGACGCAATGGTTCTTCAAGATATCGGATTACTCCGAGGAGTTGCTGAACGCTCTGGACGATCTGGACAACTGGCCCGCCAAGGTCCGGCTGATGCAGTCGAACTGGATCGGCAAATCGCGCGGGTTGCAATTCGCCTTCTCCCTGATCGACGGCCCGCACGGGGCCGACCGGATCGAAGTGTATACGACCCGCCCCGACACGCTTCTGGGGGCCAGCTTCGTGGGTATCTCGCCCGATCATCCGCTGGCCAAACAGTTGGAACGTGACAACCCCGAAGTCGCCGCCTTCTGCGCCGATTGCCGCAAGGGTGGCACCACCGAGGAGGCGCTGGAAAAAGCCGAGAAGAAAGGCTTCGACACGGGCCTGCGCGTGCGCCATCCCTTTGACACCGCATGGGAATTGCCGGTCTATATCGCCAATTTCATCCTGATGGATTACGGCACCGGCGCCATTTTCGGCTGCCCCGCCCATGATCAGCGCGACTTCGACTTCGCCACCAAATACAACCTGCCCATCATCGCAACGTTTCTCCCGTCCGAGGACAGCTCGACCGAGATGGACGAGGCCTACGTCCCCCTCAAATCCGAAAAGGTTTTCTACACCAAAGGCTTCGCAGGCGAGGCATGGCAGACCGGCGAACAGGCCGTCGATGCCGCCATCTCCGTGTGTGAGGCCAATGGAGTCGGCCACGGCGTCACCAAATTCCGCCTGCGCGACTGGGGCCTCTCGCGTCAACGCTATTGGGGCTGCCCGATCCCTGTCGTGCATTGCGACAGCTGCGGCGTGGTGCCCGAGGCGAAAGAGAACCTGCCGATCCGCCTGCCCGACGATGTTACCTTCGACGTGCCCGGCAACCCGCTCGACCGTCACCCGACATGGCGCGATTGCACCTGCCCGAAATGCAGCGCCCCCGCGCGGCGTGAAACCGACACGATGGACACCTTCGTGGACAGCTCATGGTATTACGCCCGCTTCACCGCGCCCCATGCCAGCACGCCCACCGATCTGGCCGAAGCCTCCTACTGGATGAATGTCGATCAATATATCGGCGGCATCGAACACGCGATTCTGCACCTGCTCTACTCCCGCTTCTTCGCCCGCGCGATGAACATCACCGGCCACCTGCCCGCCTCGGCGCGTGAACCCTTTGACGCGCTGTTCACCCAAGGCATGGTGGTCCACGAGACCTATTTCGACGGCCATGAAGACAGCGGAAAACCGCGCTGGGTCGAGCCGTCGGACGTCCGCATCGAGACGGTGGACGGCCAGCGCGCCTCGGAGGTCACCTTCGAGAATGTCTCCGTCGGCGTCGACGCCCTGATCGGCGCGGAA
>NCJR01000415.1 GCA_002282555.1 Rhodobacterales bacterium 34-62-10 | reverse complement strand
GCCAGCGCCTGTCGCCGACGCCCCCGTCGCCCCCGGCTACGAAGCCACCGGCCTCCTCGCCAAAACGCTCCCCGAGCTCTCCGCCGCCCTCGCCAGCGGCGAGACCACCTCCGTCGCCCTCACGCAGGCCTATCTCTCCCGCATCGACGCCATTGACCGCGCCGGCCCGCGCCTCCAGTCCGTCCTCGCCGTCAATCCCGACGCGCTCGCTCAGGCCGCCGCGTCCGACGCCCGGCGTGCATCCGGCGCCCCCCTCGGCCCGCTCGACGGCGTGCCCATCCTTCTCAAAGACAATATCGAATCCCTCGATCCCATGGCGACCACCGCCGGCTCCCTCGCCCTGAAGGACAATATCACGGGCCGCGATAGCCCCCTCGTCGCGGGCCTGCGCGCGGAAGGCGCCGTCATCCTCGGCAAGACCAATCTCAGCCAATGGGCAAACTTCCGCTCCAACAATTCCATCAGCGGCTGGTCATCCGTAGGCGGACAGGTGCGCAACCCCCACATGCTCGATCGCTCCCCCTGCGGCTCCAGCTCGGGCACAGGCGCTGCCATCGCCGCCTCCCTCGCCGCCGGCGGGGTTGGCACCGAAACCAACGGCTCGATCATCTGCCCGTCGAACGTCAACGGCCTCGTCGGTTTCAAGCCCACCGTCGGCCTCATCCCCCAGGAAGGCATCGTCCCCATCTCGCCCAGCCAGGATACCGCCGGCCCGATGACCAAAACGGTCACCGGCGCCGCCCTGTTGATGAATGCGATGGACGCAGGCGAGACCGACTACACCGCCGCCCTCTCGCCGGAGGCTCTCAAGGGCAAACGCCTCGGCGTGCTGCGCGCCTCGGTCGGCGATAATCCGGATATCATCGCCCACTTCGAGGCGAGCCTTGAAGCCATGCGCGCCCTCGGCGCGGAGGTTGTCGAGATCGAGGAGAGCGATGTTCCCGGCGAGTTCTGGGCCACCTCGCTCCTCCTCCTCCAGTATGAGTTCAAGGACAGCCTCAACACCTATCTCACCGCCGCTGCGCCGGGCGTGGAAACGCGCACGCTCAGCGATGTCATCGCCTTCAACGCCGCCAATGCGGATGCCGAACTCGCCCTCTTCAATCAGGACCTCTTCACGGCCTCCGATGAACTCGGTCCGCTCACGGAACAGTCCTATCTCGATGCCCGCGCGCTCGTCCAGTCCGCCGCCCGCGAAAACGGCATAGACCGTCTGCTGAAGGAATATGACGTGGACGCCCTCGTCTCGCCCTCCGGCCCGGTTTCGCCGCGCGTGGATCCCGTCAATGGCGATGTCTGGCCCGCCTGGGCCGGGGCAGGCTATCTCGCTGCCGTCGCGGGGTATCCTCACCTCACCGTGCCCATGGGCGAAGTCCATGGCATTCCTTTGGGCGTCTCCTTCATGGGCGGCAAGGATGCCGACGCGGTCCTCCTCGCCTATGGATACGCCTATGAACAGGCCACCCAGCTCCGCCCGGACCCGCAATATCTCGAAACCGCCGAAGACCGCCCGGAAATCGCCGCTGCGATGCAGAAGTAAGGGCTAAACCGGCCGCCCCCGCGCCTTCATCTGCCCCACATACTCCCGCAGCATCGAAACCCTCCGTGGCCGGAAACTCTCGCCCGTCCGCTCGGCCGCCGCAATCCGGTCAATGCGAAAGCTCCGCCAGTCCTGTCGCAGCTGGCACCACGCCAGCAGCACGAGCACCTTCTCGGCATAGAGGATCGTCAGGGGAAGGACGATCCGCTCTGTCGCTGCGCCCGCC
>NCJR01000084.1 GCA_002282555.1 Rhodobacterales bacterium 34-62-10 | reverse complement strand
CGCAGGCTTTCCTTGATCAGATCACCCAACACCACCTTGCGGTAAAGCCAGAGCGCATAGGCCGCCGACAGGATCACGCACGAACAGGCCACCAGCGCCACCCATGTGTTGACCTGGAAAATGCCGATGAGTGTCAGGAATTCACCCACGAAGCCGGATGTGCCCGGCAGACCCACATTGGCCATGGTGAAGAACATGAAGATCAGCGCATAGGCGGGCATCCGGTTCACCAGACCGCCATAGGCGTCAATCTCACGCGTGTGCATCCGGTCATAGATCACGCCCACGCAAAGAAAGAGCGCGCCCGAGATGAAGCCGTGGCTGATCATCTGGAAAATCGCGCCGTCAATGCCCTGCTGGTTGGCGGCAAAGATGCCCATGGTCACGTAACCCATATGCGCGACCGAGGAATAGGCGATCAGCTTTTTCATATCCTCCTGCACCAGCGCGACAAGGCTGGTGTAGACGATGGCGATGGCCGACATCCACAGCACCAGCGGCGTCAGCACATCGGCGCCCACCGGGAACATCGGCAGCGAAAAGCGCAAAAAGCCGTAGCCGCCCATTTTCAGAAGGATCGCGGCCAGAACGACAGAGCCAGCCGTCGGTGCCTGCACGTGGGCATCGGGCAGCCATGTGTGGACCGGCCACATCGGCATCTTGACCGCGAAACTGGCGAAGAAGGCCAGAAACAGCAGGGTTTGCAAGCCGCCGACGATCTGGATTCCCAGCAGGCTGAAGGTCTCGGAGCCGAATTCATGCCGCATCAGCGTGGGGATATCGGTGGTGCCCGCATCGGAATACATCGCCACCATCGCCACCAGCATCAGCACCGAGCCGAGGAAGGTATAAAGGAAGAACTTGAAGCTGGCATAGATGCGCGCCTTGCCGCCCCAGATGCCGATGATCAGGAACATCGGGATCAGACCTGCCTCGAAGAACAGATAGAACAGCACGAGGTCGAGCGCCATGAACACGCCCAGCATCAGCGTTTCCAAGAGCAGGAAGGCGACCATATATTCCTTGACGCGGGTGTTCACATCCCATGACGCAACGATGACCAGCGGCATCATGAAGGTGGTCAGCATCACGAAGAGGATGCTGATCCCGTCCACGCCCATCTTGTAGGTCAGGCCCATGATCCATGTCCGCTCTTCGACGAACTGGAATTCGGTGTTGGAGGGATCGAATTGCAGCAGGATGAACAGCGAGACAAGGAATGTCACCGAGGTGGCGATCAGCGCCAGCCATTTCGCGTTGCGATTGGCCGCCGCATCGTCGCCGCGCAGGAAAACGATCAGGATCAGCGCCGCCAGCGCCGGGATGAAGGTCACGATCGACAGAAGGTTATCCATTATTCAGCCCCTCCGGTGAACGTCATCCATGTGATCAGGACCACGATCCCGATCACCATCGCGAAGGCATAGGTGAAGATATAGCCCGACTGTGCGCGGCCTGCGAAACGGGTCAGCATCGGGATCACGCCCATCGCCACGCCGTTGATCGAGCCGTCGATGATATTGCCATCGCCGCGCTTCCAGAAGATGCCGCCGATCATGCGCGCGGGGCGCACGAAGAGGACGTCATAAATCTCGTCGAAATACCATTTGTTGAGCAGGAAGAGGTAGAGCGGGCGCTGCACCTCGGCCAGTTTGCGCGGCAGCGCGGGGTTCAGGATGTAGAACCAATAGGCTGTCAGGAAGCCGATGATCATCACCACGAAGGGCGAGAACTTGACCCATTTCGGCACCTCATGGGCATCGTTCAGCACGGTGTTGCCGGGCGCGTGATGGATCGCGCCTTCGCCCGGTGCGCCGGTGAAGACATAGTGATGCTCGCCCTCGGCTTTCGCCTCGGCCTCGGCACCCTCGGTCGCGGGGTCGGCTGTCGCCTCCCCGTGCTCCTCGGCATGGGCTTCGGCATAGGGCACGCCGAAGAACTTGCCGACGGTGTCGGTGTGGCCGAAGAAGCTGTTGTACCAGACCACCCCGGCAAAGACCGAGCCGATCGCCAGAACGCCCAGCGGGATCAGCATGACCTTGGGGCTTTCATGGGCGTGATCATGGGTGTGCTTGTCGCCGCGCGCCTCGCCGAAGAAGGTCAGGAACATCAGACGCCAGCTGTAGAAACTGGTGAAGAGGGCCGCGATGACCAGCATCCAATAGGCATAGCCCCCCGCTGTCGCGGCATAGGCGCTTTCAATGACCGCGTCTTTCGAGAAGAAGCCCGCAAAGCCGATATAGGTCAGCGGGATACCCACGCCGGTGATGGCCAGCGTGCCGATCATCATCGCCCAGAAGGTATAGGGGATTTTCGTGCGCAAGCCGCCATAGTTGCGCATGTCCTGTTCGTGATGCATCGCGTGGATCACGGAGCCTGCGCCCAGAAACAGCATCGCCTTGAAGAAGGCATGTGTGAACAGGTGGAACATCGCGACCGAATAGACGCCGACGCCAGCGGCCACGAACATATAGCCCAGCTGCGACATGGTCGAATAGGCGATGACGCGCTTGATGTCGTTCTGCACCAGACCGATGGTTGCGGCGACAAAGGCGGTGGTGGCCCCCAGGAAGGTCACGAACATCATCGCCTCGGGCGCGTATTCCATGATCGGCGACATGCGGCAGACGAGGAACACGCCCGCCGTCACCATCGTCGCGGCATGGATCAGCGCCGACACCGGGGTCGGGCCTTCCATCGCGTCGGGCAGCCATGTGTGCAGGAACAACTGCGCCGATTTGCCCATGGCACCGATGAACAGCAGGAAGGCGATCAGGTTCGCGGCATTCCATTCGGTCCATAGAAAGGTGATCTGCGTTTCCGCCAGTTGCGGGCCCATGGTGAAGATATCGTCGAAACGGATCGAATCCGTGAGGTAAAAGAGCGCGAAGATACCCAGGAGGAATCCGAAATCGCCCACACGGTTGACCACGAATGCCTTGATCGCGGCGGCATTGGCGGTGGGTTTGCGGTAGTAGAACCCGATCAGCAGGTAGGAGGCAACGCCCACCCCTTCCCAGCCGAAGAACATCTGCAAGAGGTTGTCTGCGGTCACCAGCATCAGCATCGCGAAGGTGAAGAAGGACAGATAGGCGAAGAAGCGCGCCTTGTAATTCTCGGTGTCCTTCCACTGGGGGTCGTGATCCATGTAGCCGAAGGAATAAAGATGCACGAGCGCGGAGACCGTGGTGATCACGATCAGCATGATCGCGGTCAGACGGTCCAGACGGATCGCCCAATCGGTGCTGAGGCTGCCGGATTCGACCCAGCGCATGATCTCGACCTGCTGGGTGACGCCGTCGAAGGTCAGGAACACGATCCATGACAGAATCGCCGCCAGAAACAGCAGGCCCGTGGTGATCCACATCGCCGCCGTCTCGCCGATGATGCGCCAGCCGAAACCCGCGATCAGTGCCCCGATCAGGGGCGCGAAAAGGATGATCGTTGCCATGGTGTCAGCCCTTCATCACGTTGGCATCTTCCACCGCGATGGTGCCGCGGTTACGGAAGAAACACACAAGGATCGCAAGGCCGATCGCCGCCTCAGCTGCGGCCACGGTCAGCACGAACAGCGTGAAGACCTGCCCGACCAGATCGCCCAGAAAGCTGGAGAAGGCGACAAGGTTGATATTCACCGACAAAAGGATCAGCTCGATCGACATCAGCAGGATGATCACGTTCTTCCTGTTCAGGAAGAGACCGAAGATCCCTATGACGAACAGCGCCGCCGCCACCGTCAGATAATGTTCCAAGCCAATCATGTCGTCCCTCGGTTCTTTGTGTGGCCGGGTCTTGCACCCGGCTTGTATGCAGTGCCCAAAGTGGGCGGTCGTGGCCGGGCCGTTACAGGCCCTGCCCCGGTTTCACGTCCTTGAGTTCCATCGCCTTGGCCGGATCGCGCCACATCTGGGCAAGAACGTTCTGGCGCTTGATGTCCTTGCGATGGCGCAGGGTCAGCACGATGGCGCCGATCATGGCGACCAGCAGGATCAGACCCGACAGCTGGAACAGCAGGAAATATTTGTCATAGAGCAGCAGGCCAAGGGCTGCGGTATTGGTGATATCCGTCGGGATCAGCGCATCGCGCGCCTCCATCGCGCCCTCGGACGCGGTCCAGACACCGAAGGCCAGCGACAATTGCATCAAGAGCACGACGCCGATCAGCAGCGCCAAGGGCATGTAGCGCGCCATTTCCGCCTTGAGCTGGGCGAAATCCACATCCAGCATCATCACGACGAAGAGGAAAAGCACCGCCACCGCGCCGACATAGACGATGACCAGAAGCATCGCCACGAATTCCGCGCCCAGAAGGACGAACAGCCCCGCCGCCGACAGGAAGGTCAGGATCAGCCAGAGCACCGAATGGACCGGGTTGCGGCTGATCACGGTGAAAAGCCCCCCCGCCAGCGCAGAAATGGCGAAAAGATAGAAGGCAAAGGCCATCATGGTCATGACTTGTCATCCTCTGTCTCGTCCAGAACCTGACGCGCCAGTTCCATCGCGCGGGTCATGGAGGGGATACCGGCAAACATCGACATCTGTGCGATGGTTTCGGCGATTTCATCCTTGGTGGCCCCAGCCTCAAGCGCGTGGCGCACGGTCTGACGCAGGGCAGTGTCGCTTTGCGCGCCCTGCATGGTCAGCCCGGCCAGCGTGAGCAAAAGCCGCGTCTTGGCGTCCAGCCCGTCCTTGCTGATGCCCTTGCCGAACCACATTTCCATGGCTTCCTTGGGCATGGTCGGCCACATCTTTTCAAGCCCTTTGGGATCGAAAGAGGACATGGCCGGATTGAAGGCTTTCACCATCTCCTGCGCCTGCTGCATCATCAGCTCGAACGGGGTTTTTGCATCGGTCATCTGTAGGGTGCATCCAGTTCGAGGTTGCGGGCAATCTCGGCTTCCCAGCGCTCGCCGTTCTCCAGAAGTCTGGCCTTGTCGTAGAACAGCTCCTCACGCGTTTCGGTCGAGAATTCGAAATTCGGACCTTCCACGATGGCGTCCACCGGGCAGGCTTCCTGACAGAAGCCGCAATAGATGCATTTGGTCATGTCGATGTCATAGCGCGTGGTGCGGCGGCTGCCGTCCTCGCGCGGTTCGGCATCGATGGTGATGGCCTGCGCGGGGCACACGGCCTCGCAGAGTTTGCAGGCGATGCAGCGTTCCTCGCCATTGGGATAGCGGCGCAGCGCGTGTTCACCCCGGAAACGGGGGGACAGCGGGCCTTTTTCATGCGGATAGTTCAGCGTGGCTTTGGGCGCGAAGAAATACTTCAGACCCAGCCCGAAGCCTTTGATGAAGTCCGACAGCAGGAAGTAGCCCGCCGCGCGTCCGTAATCGATCTGACCCATATCAGCCCCCAATCGCCCAGCGAGCATAGGCCCCGCCGAAGAGTTCGAATTTCGCAAGGAATGCCACGATCACCACCCAGGCCAGCGACATGGGCAGGAACACTTTCCAGCCGATCCGCATCAACTGATCATAGCGGTAGCGGGGCGTGATTGCCTTCACCATGGCGAAGAGGAAGAAGAAGAAGGCCATTTTGCCCACCATCCACCACGGACCGTCCGCGATGCCGGGGATGGGCGACAGCCAGCCGCCGAAGAACAGCAGGCTCATCAGCGCGCACATCAGGAAGATGGCGATATATTCGCCCGCCATGAACAGCAGGAACGGCGTGGAGGAATATTCAACCTGATAGCCCGCCACCAGTTCGGATTCCGCTTCGGGCAGATCGAAGGGCGGGCGGTTGGTTTCCGCCAGCGCCGAGATGAAGAACAGGAACACCATCGGGAAATGCGGCAGCCAGTACCAGCTGAAGAAATAGTAATCCCCATCCTGCGCGCGCACGATATCGCTGAAATTCAGCGATCCGGTCGAGATGATGACGCCGATGATGATCAGACCGATACTCACCTCATAGGAGATCATCTGTGCCGCCGAACGCAGCGAGCCGAGGAACGGGTATTTCGAGTTCGAGGCCCAGCCGCCCATGATCACGCCATACACCTCGAGCGAGGAGACGGCGAAGACATAGAGGATGGCCACGTTGATATCAGACAGCACCCAGTTTTCATTGAAGGGGATCACCGCCCAGGCGATCATCGCCAGCACGAAACTGGTGAGCGGGGCCAGCATGAACACGGTCTTGTCGGCACCGGCGGGAACCACCACCTCTTTGACCACATATTTCAGGGCATCGGCCACCGATTGCAGCAGGCCGAACAGCCCCACCACGTTGGGACCGCGCCGCATCTGGACCGCGGCCCAGATCTTGCGGTCGCCGTACACCAGAAACAGCAGGCTGATCATCACGAAAGCCACAACCGCCAGCGATTGCGCCACCAGAAGAACTGCGATCCCAAGCGGGGTTGTATAGAAGTCAGCCATTGGTCCTCACACCGTCGGTATTCCGTTTTCCGCGCAATGCGCCACGACGACTTCGGCGTCGATGGTCTGCAATCCGCGGGGCAGCTGAGCCGAGATGGTGTAAACCGCATCCCCGCTCCAAAGGCCACCCTGTTGTGTCACATTCGTCCGCAAATGCCGGGCAAAACCATAGTCCCGGATCAGCGCATATTGTGCCGCCGCACATTCGGCATAGGCGGACACATCGTCATTGTCGCGCGCGCCCTGCATGGCCACGCGGAAGTTGACCAGATCGCCGTCCATCAGCCGCGTCTCGACCCCTTTATAAGTGGGGGCGAAGGCGGCCTGATCGGTGGCGGCAGTACCGCACCCGGCCAAGACGCTTGCCCCCAGAAGGCCTGCCGCGGATATGATCGCGCGTGCGTTCATCACTCGGCGGCCATGGCCTTGGTTCCGCGCGCCTTTACCCCGGCGCTGAGTTCGGCCATCAGCTGGCTGGCGCGGGCGATCGGGTTGGTCAGGTAGAAATCCGCAATCGCGTTGCGGAAATCGGCCTTGCCCAAAGGTGCCGTATCGAGCGGCGTCCAGCCATTGTCGGCCACCATATCGACATCGCCCAGATGCGGATGTGCTGTCACCAGCGCGCGGCGCAGTTGCGCCAGACTGTCATAGGGCAGCGTGGCCCCCATTTCAGCGGACAGTGCGCGCAGGATCGCCCAGTTTTCCTTGGCCTCGCCCGGTGCGAAACCGGCGCGCAGCGCCAACTGGGGCCGACCTTCGGTGTTCACGAACAGGCCGTTTTCTTCGGTATAGGCGGCGGCGGGCAGGATGATATCGGCGCGGTGCGCGCCACGATCCCCGTGGCTGCCCTGATAGATGACGAAGGCGCCGGGCGCGATTTCACCTCATCGGCGCCAAGGGTATAGATCACCTCGGCCCCGTCGATGGCGGCGGGCATCCCGCCTGTCGTCACAGCGCCCACATCCATCGCGCCCACGCGGGCGGCGGCGGTGTGCAGCACCAGCATCCGGCCTGACAGCGCCATGCAGGCGGCCAGAACCGCCTCGCCATCCGCTTCGCGCAGGGCACCTTGCCCCACGATCACGATAGTGCCTTCGGGTGCGTTCGCGCCCGACAGTGCGGCGCGGTCGGTGCCCAGATGCGTATAGGGATAGGTCAGATCGACCGCCTGACCGATCAGGGCCACGTTAGCGCCGCGGGTCCAAGCCTTGCGAATCCGTGCGTTCAGCACCGGTGCCTCGTCGCGCGGGTCGATGCCGCAATTGGCCAGCACGTTCGGG